>JBEPWT010000063.1:0-15819 GCA_041642275.1 Desulfopila sp.
ATCTTGGCCTACCTCCACCGCAAATTCGCAGCCTTCTGGGGGTCGAACAACGTCGATCACCAGGCCCGTATCTGACACTCCGCAACGGTGGCAGGTGTCGCCAATACATGGGGTTACGGGGCAATGACCAACAGCCTGAACGACATGAGGCATGCCAAGAGCATGATCTTCATAGGTTCCAATCCGCCGGAGGCGCATCCGGTGGCCATGCAGCACGTGCTGCACGCCAAGGAAAAAAACAACGCGCCGATCGTCGTCGTTGATCCGCGCTTTACCAAGCTTGCCGCCAAGGCAACCGATTTCGTCCGCATCCGTCCGGGTACCGATGCGGCCTATATGATGGGTTTGATCAATGCCGTTATCACCAACGGCTGGCAGGACAGGGAATTCGTCGACAGCAGGGTCTCCGGCTATGAGGAAATGGCCGAAGTCGCCGCTCATTATACACCCGAGGTAGTCGAAGATATCACCGGCATACCCGCAGCCGATGTCACCCGGGTGGCAAAGCTGCTGGCAACCAACCGTCCCACCAGCCTCACATGGTGCATGGGCGGAACCCAGCATCACATCGGCTCGTCCATCACCCGGGCCTTCTGCATACTGCAGCTGGTGCTGGGCAATATGGGCAAATCCGGCGGCGGTACCAACATCTTCCGCGGCCACGACAACGTCCAGGGAGCGACCGACATGTGCATCCTGTCGCATTCGCTGCCGGCCTACTACGGTCTCTCCGACGGCGCCTGGCAGCACTGGTGCCGGGTCTGGGATGTCGACTACGACTATATCACCTCCCGCTTCAAGGAAAAGAAGTGGATGAACGAGAAGGGCTTCACCCTTGCCCGGTGGTACGAGGGCGTCATCCAGGAGGATAAGATCCATCAGTACACGCCGCTCAAGGCTTTGTTCCAGTGGGGCTGCGGACCGAACTCCAACTCGCAGTACCACAAGGTCAAGAAGGCCTACGACATGCTCGATCTGATCGTCATTGTCGATCCCTTCCCGACCATGACCGCGGCCCTGGGCGACAAGGACAATATCTACATCCTGCCCAGCTCCAGTCAGTACGAGACCGAAGGTTCGGTCACCTCGACATCGCGGCAGATCCAGTGGCGCCACAAGGTCGTCGATCCAATCTACGACTCGAAAACGGATTACGACATCATGGCCGAACTGGTGAAACGTCTGGGATTTGCCGACGAGTTCTACAAAAACATCAAGCAGGTTCCCGAAGACATCACCCGCGAACTGGGAAAAGGCTCGCTGACCATCGGCTACAACGGCCAGAGCCCGGAGCGCATCAAGAAGCACATGGAGAACTGGCACACCTTCGATATCGACGACCTCCAGGCCAAGGGCGGGCCCTGCAACGGCGAGTACTACGGCATGCCCTGGCCCTGCTGGAGCGAGGAGCATCCGGGTACGCCCATCCTCTACGATATCTCCAAGCCGGTGATGGAGGGCGGTCTGCCGTTTAGAAACCGTTTCGGCCGGGTGGCCACCTATGTCATGAGCGGCCGCGAAGAGGTGCAGCTGGCGGCCAAGGGCGTCTGCAATCCCGGCAGCGAGGAAGCCGGCGGCTACGAGGAGTTCAAGGATGTGGTTCCAGGCACCAACTGGAAGACCGATCTGAGCCAGAAGACCATCAAGGAAGCCTTGAGCAAAGGCATGGCGCCCTTTGGCAATGCCCGGGCCCGCTGTGTTGTCTGGACCTTTCCCGACCAGGTTCCCATTCATCGCGAGCCGCTGCATTCGCCGCGTCCGGATCTTATCGAAAAGTATCCGACCTACAAGGACAAGACCAACCACTACCGGGTCGATACCCGCTACGAGAGCGAGCAGAATCCCGAGCTGGTCAAGGAATTCCCCTACGTCATCACCACCGGCCGCATGGTCGAGCATATGGGCGCCGGCGCCGAAACCAGGAGCAACCAGTACCTGGCCGAGCTGCAGCCGGAGATGTATGCCGAGATCAACCCGGTGACCGCCAATAATATCGGTGTGCGCAAGGGCGGCATGGTCGTCATCGAGTCTCCCGAAGGCGGCAAGATCACGGTGCGCGCCAAAATCACCGAAAGGGTCGATGAAAAGACAATCTTCCTGCCATTCCATTTTGGCGGAATGTTCATGGGCGAATCGCTGGCCGACAAGTATCCCGAAGGCCATGCGCCCTTTGTTCTGGGCGAGCCCGGCAACATTATCACCAACTATGGGTTTGATATCATCACACAGATTCAGGCGACAAAAGATGGTCTGTGCAAAATCAGCGCGGCCTGAGCCTGCTGAGTAAAGGAGGTATATAATGGCAAGGATGAAATTTTTATGCGACGTCGAGCGCTGCATCGATTGCTCCGGCTGCGTCGTCGCCTGTAAGGAAGGCAATCATGTACCCGTCGGCGTCAACCGCCGCCGGGTGATTACCCTCAACGAAGGCAAGCCGGGGGAGAAATCCATCTCGGTCTCGTGCATGCACTGTTCCGATGCACCCTGCATAGCCGTCTGTCCGGTGGATGCCATCTACCAGAGGGACGACGGCATTGTCCTGGTGTCGAAAAAGACCTGTATCGGCTGCGGTTACTGCTTTATGGCATGCCCCTTCGGGGCGCCGCAGTTTCCCTCGAGCGGTTTTTTCGGCGCCCGGGGAGCCATGGATAAATGCACCATGTGCGCCGGCGGCCCCGAGGAGAACTTCAGCGAGGAGGAGCACAAGCTCTACGGCCAGAACCGTATAGCCGAAGGCAAAGTGCCCCTGTGCGCCGGCATGTGCGCCACCAGGGCGCTTCTCGCAGGTGATGCCGACGTGGTTGCCGATGTGTACCGGCAGCGGGTATTCCAGAGAGGTTCGGGTGTCAACGCCTGGGGCTGGAGCACCGCCTACAAAAAAGACTGAGCGAAGCAATTTACGCTTTTTTACATCCCCGACGCCGCCCTGCCGGCCTACAGGGCAGGGCGGCGTCGCTTATACATTTTGTGGAGTATTATATGCAGAGACGTATCGTTTTCGTTTCTCTTTTGACACTCGTCGCCACTGGCGCGGCGGCCGCGGCGGTATCGGCGCAGGATCAGTTTTTCCTGTCGCCGCTGACGCATTCGGTGTCGGTCTATTTCAACAAGTTGATAGGCATCATTGCCGGCGACTGGCAGGGCTACGGCCAGCTCTTTACCTTTCTTCAGGGTGAGTGGTTTGCAACCCTGTTTCTGGCGGTGATCATCGTCGTGCCCCTGGTGTTTCTGCTGCACTACCTCATCGTCGGCGCCAAGCATTTCGACCACGACGGCGAGCAGATCCTCTTTTTCAGCAGGTATGCCCGCATCGTCCACTTTGTTGCCGCCCTCTCGTTTTCGCTGCTGGTGATAACCGGCCTGCTGATGATCTTCGGGGCCTTTTTCGGCGGCGGGATCTTTATCCGTTCGGCCCGCTATCTGCACCTTGTATCGGCGGTGGTTTTTGTCGTTCCCGGCCTGCTGATGTTCTTTCTCTGGGTGCGGGATATGCTGCCGCAGCTGCATGATATCAAGTGGATGCTGATTGTCGGCGGCTATCTGAGCAAGAAGAAAAAACCGGTGCCCGCCGGCAAGTTCAACGCCGGTCAGAAGATGTATTTCTGGTTTGCCACGGTCGGCGGCGCCGTCATGGCCTATAGCGGTTATCTGATCTGGGGTTTCGGCGCCAGCCTGGATACGGTGCGTGTCTATGCCATGGTCCATAATATCCTCGGCATGGGGATCGTCGCCTTTTATCTGACCCATGTCTATATGTCCGTTTTCGCCATCGCCGGTTCTCTCGAGAGTATGAAAACAGGCTATAAGCCCAAAGAAGAGGTGGACATTTTGCACAGCAGATACAATTATAGATAGAAGACACAGAAAGACATCGCCGTTTTGCAGGTGGGAAACGGCGTGTCTTTCTTTGTCGGGCCGGTGTGATACTTTCTGCCGGTCAGCGCAGGAAGAGGTTCTTTGAGAGTGGGCGGTTTGAGCACATGGTGCTGCCGCCCTTTGTATTTTACGGATCATCATCCGCTCACCAAAAGAGGTCGAAATATGTCCTTTCGCTCCACCACATCCGTTGCCGTGGTTGTCATAGCCGCCATCACCGTACTTTTGAGCGCAGCCAGATTCGTCACAGCAGAAACATTGCCGGAGATCGTGGTCACCGTCCCGGAAAGCAAGGAGGACCGCGCCTATCTAGGCCTTGAAAAAGAGGCCGGTGAAACCTTCAATCTGGCCGAAATAGACGCCGATATTCTCCTCATCGAGCTGTTCAGCATGTACTGCCCCTACTGTCAGGCCGAAGCGCCGGTAGTTAATACTTTTCACGAGCTGGCCCTGCAGCGGCAGGAGAAGGGCACAACCATCAGGGTCGTCGGTCTGGGCGCCTCCAATACCCAGTTCGAGGTCGACCATTTCCGCGACACCTACGATATACCTTTTCCTCTCTTTCCCGATAAGCCGCTGACCTTCTACAAAAAGCTCGGCGGAGAAGGCACCCCGAGCTTTCTCGGCGTGCTCTTGAAAAAAGGAGCGGAGCCCGAAATCGTTTTGCGGCAGACGGGCGGTTTTGACAGTCCCGAAGAATTCCTGGAGAAGCTGCTTGAAAGCGCCGGGCACTGAAGGAGGTGAGGGTCATGAAAGCTATGACTGGTATGGTGCTGCTGGCGGTGTTTCTGGCTTTTTTCTCGGTCCATGATGCGGCGGCCGAAGGGCCTGTGAGCCGCTTTTCCGAGTATATTTACGCCCCAGGCGATCTCAAGGCCGTGGACAGCACCCTGAAGGTGCGGGTCGGGGACAGGGCGCCGGACTTCACGCTGCCGGCGATTTCCGGTGCGGATGTGACGCTTGCCGATTTCCGCGGCAGGGCCAATGTCGTGCTTTCCTTCATACCGGCGGCCTGGACGCCGGTATGCTCCGATCAGTGGCCCGGCTACAATATTGTCGAAGAGCGGTTCCGTCAGAGCGAGGCGGTGCTGCTTGGCATCTCGGTGGATAATATTCCCACCCTGCATGCCTGGACCAAGCAGATCGGCGGGCTCTGGTTCGAGGTGCTCTCCGATTTCTGGCCGCATGGTAAAGTGGCCGCGCAATACGGAGTGCTGCGCTCCGACGGCACCGCCGAGCGGGCCCTTTTCTTCATCGACAAGGAAGGCATGATCAGCGCGGTGAAAGTAGTCGATATCAACACCAGGCCGCCCCTGGAATATATCTTCCAGGAACTCGACGGATTCGATCTAAAATAGAGGCAGCGGCGTAGCGGCAGCGGCGAACCTGGCCACAACTGAACCGCGCTCCTTTACTGGCGCTTTTTCTCTGCCTGTGGCATAATACCTTTCCTGATGTCTCCGGAGCGGGCAGCCTGGGTCCATAGGCAGGATCTGCGGCGATCTGCTCATATTTCCTCAGTTTAGCTGGAGAGTAGTATGCCGGCAGTGGTCACGTTCATAGGATATCATGACAGCGGCAAGACGACGCTGGTCAGCCAGGTGGTCAGCCACCTCAAAGCCGGCGGTCATCGGGTCGGCGTCATGAAATCGAGTAACGAAACCGGGGTCGCCTTTGACAGCGAGGGAAGTGATACCTGCGCTCATCGCCAGGCCGGCGCCGATTCGGTGCTCTTTGTCGCCCCCGACCAGATGGTGCTGCAGACCGGGCCCTCCGACCAGTCCGTCGTTACCCTGGCTCATCGCTATTTTGCCGACGCCGATATCGTCATAGGCGAAGGCTTCAAGCATGCCCGCAAGATTGCCAAGATCGAAGTGCGCAGGGATATCGACCAGGATCTTCGCCGGGAGGTGCACGGAGTCATCGCCATCGCCACGGATCTCGATATTGGCGGCGATTATGTTTTCAGCCTGCGCGAGGCAAAAGAGATCGCCCAGTTTATCGAGAAGCGTTTCATCCAGCAACGGGACCAGCGGCCCGAGAAGGTCTTTCTGCTGGTGAACGGCCGCAAGATACCGATGAAGGAATTCGTTCAGGACTGCCTGGCCGGCACCGTCATCGGTTTCGTCGACGCGCTCAAGCTCACCGACGGCGCCAGGGAGATCGAGATGCGCATAAGGCTCGATGACGATGAGTGAAGGTGCCCAGCCGTCATGGCCATTGATCGATGAATTTTCTCGCACATTTCTATCTGGCCGGTGATTCCAGATCATTGCAGGCCGACAACTGGCTGGTCAATTACCGCCGCCTCGATGGCGTCGACCGGGCCCTGCAGGGGCTGGCGCGGCGCAGCTCCTTCCGCTCGCAGATGGCGGCGGCCGGAGAAGATCTGCGTCTGGAATACAGCCGGTACGAGCAGGATTTCAGGGAATTTTTTCCTCTGCTGCGCGAATATTCCCGGGAGCTTGTGGAAGGCGGCGGTCCGCAGCCCTGAGGCCTTGACCTTGAACCTGTGTTTGCTTTGCTTCCGGCTTTCGGCTCAGGCCTGCAGCACCTCGCCGAGGCGGGCGCCCAGTTGCCCGGCTTTGGCGAGAGCTTCCGGGTCATCCTTTACTTTGCCGCGGTGGAAAACCCGGAACACCGGCAACTCTCCGACAACTTCATAGCCCAGGGCCTCCAGGGGCAGACGCATCGCCTCCAGGGTAAAGCCCATATCCTTGACATCCTCCTGTTCGCAGATAGCGGCAACTACCGCCTTGCGATTTTGCCGGGCGAGGTTGCTGGACCACTGCCTCGGCACGGTATCGGCAAAGTTGTAGAAACAGTACAGCCGGTCAATGAAGGCCTTCATCCAGGCGGTAACGTTATAGTTGTGGGTTGGACAGACAAGCACAAGACCGCGGGCGGCGATCAGGTCACGGTAGACAAGAGACATGCCGTCCTGCAAACCGGTGCATATTTTATCCTTGCGGCATCGTTCGCAGCCGATGCAGCCCTGAAAAGCGATATCACGCAGCTGCAGGCTGGCGGACTCGATCTGCCGGTTGTCTATATTTTCGAGAATATGCTGCAGGATAAGATCGGAATTACCGTTTTTCCTGGGACTTCCGCCGATCCCGAGAACTTTTGCCGGAGCCGGCTCAAAGCCGCTGAAGTTTTTTATCGCCTGAGTAAATGCGTTCATGTTCCCTATCTCCTTTACGGGGTGGTGGTGAGGTTGTTTGTAGAAACTCGGCAGGTGACGGCCTGCCGGCTCCCTTCCTCTCTATCATAAAAAATTCAGATAACCAATGAAACTCAGCTACGCCTCCTGAGGGACCGGAGGATCCTTGGCCCTGGTATTCAGCAACTCACTTCAGGCAGAAAGCGCTTTTTTCAGACCGTCACCAATCAGGCCCTGGGCCCAACAGCAGCAATCCCGGCTGCAAAAACCACGTGGAAAAACAAAGATGTGCTCAAGGGTGGGTCTCTGGTGCAAACTGGTGTTTGCAGGTTGGCGGCCAGGAGCTCGGCATATGCAAACCCAAGTTGGCAGCCAAGTCTGCGTGTTGCTCTCTATCGTATTGTTTTCAGATGGTTAAATTTACCGCCGTAGGGTGGCATATCCCTTGCTTAGTGTCTTGGAGACAACGGCATTTCTGTTGGCAAATGGAATTTCGGCCAGATGTTCCGGGAGGGAGCGGTCTACCCGCATCCGCCGCTGCCCCCTTGCCCCAATGACATTTGCCTGTCAGAAGGAAACACAAAAAATATGGAGGATTTTTCTATGGCTCAAGGAGATGCAAAAATCGTAACAGACCACGGCCAGAGCCGGTGGTCCGATCTGTGGACCAAGGAGGACTATCTGGCCATCTGGCTCGGCTTCCTGATAATCGGGGTCTGTCTGATCGCCTATTTTGGCTATGGCCCGAAAGAGCAGTTCGCCCAGAAAATTGAGACTGCCCAGCAGGTGCAACAGGCGGAAGCCGCCAAGGCGCCATTCAAGACCATTGAGTGGTACCAAGCCGAAGAGGCGATGAAACTGAAGGCTTCGAGCACATCCGCTTTCGGTGAATTTGTTAAGCACTGGACCAGTCGGCCCGGCAGCTGGAAGACCAACCCGGTCGAATCCCTGATTCGGACCGAAGCGCAGGCCCAGGCGATGAATGAAAAGGCCATGCCCGCCTATGAAGAGGCCCAGGCCGCAGCCGCAGCGGCTTTGACAGCAGCCACCCAGGCGCAGGAAGCCGCAGCCGCGGCGGGATTTGAGGATCCCGCCTTGAACGAGGCGGCCGAAGAGCAGATCGCCGATTGGCGGGCCGCCGACAAAAAGGCGTCCTCTCTCAAGGGCAAGACCACCAATAAACCCTACAATCATATCCCCACCCTGATAGGTGTGTGTATTTTCTTCATCGTCTTTTTTGGCATCGGCATCAAGATGATGGGCAAAAGTTTTGGTGAATTCGCCAAGGGATTTGTGATCGTCTTTCTCGTTGCTGTTCTCGCTTATATGCTTGGCGCCCAGGCTATCTCCAAGCAATACGGCATCGGCGCCGAGGCCTGGGGCATTCTGCTCGGCATGGTCATAGCCAATACCCTCGGCACGCCCCGCTGGGTGCTGCCCGCCTGCCAGGTGGAATTCTTCATCAAGACGGGCCTTGTGCTGCTCGGCGCGGAAGTGCTCTTCAGCAAGATCATGGCCATTGGCATCCCCGGAGTTTTCGTCGCCTGGGTGGTCACCCCGACGGTGCTTATTTCCACCTATATTTTCGGCCAGGCCGTTTTGAAAATTCCCTCGAAGACCCTCAACGTCGTTATCTCCGCCGACATGTCCGTCTGCGGTACCTCTGCTGCCATCGCCACGGCAGCCGCCTGCCGGGCGAAAAAGGAGGAATTGACCCTGTCGATCGGTCTCTCGCTGGTCTTTACCGCCGTCATGATGATCGCCATGCCGGCCTTCATCAAAGCAGTGGGTATGCCGGAAATTCTCGGCGGCGCCTGGATGGGCGGCACCATTGACGCAACCGGCGCGGTAGCCGCAGCCGGCGCCTTCCTGGGCGAAAAAGCTCTCTACGTCGCTGCAACCATCAAGATGATCCAGAATATCATGATCGGTGTCACCGCCTTCTGTGTGGCGCTCTACTGGGCTCTTAAGGTGGAACAGAGCGGCGAGCAGACGCGGTCGGTCGGTGCCGGAGAAATATGGCATCGTTTTCCGAAATTCGTCCTCGGATTTTTGGCGGCATCGATCCTGTTTTCAACGATCGACGCCAGTCTCGGCGGAAAGATGAGCAGCGCCCTGCTCGACCAGGGAGTCGTTCGCGGCGGCACCCGCCTCTTCCGCGGCTGGTTTTTCGCTCTGTCCTTTGCCGCCATCGGCCTTTCCACCAACTTCCGTGAACTGGCCAAATATTTCAAGGGCGGCAAGCCGCTGATTCTCTATGCCTGTGGTCAAAGCCTCAATCTGATACTGACGCTGACCATGGCCTATATCATGTTCTACCTGGTGTTCCCCGAGATCACCGCACGTATCTAAGGCTTACCGGTAGAGCAAATCGACAGACAGCCGGGGGGATTTCCCCCCGGCTTATCGGACAACCGATGAATCCACACACCTCGGAACACATCAGCCTGCGGCGGCGAATGGGCAAATTCACCATCGTTCTCGGTTCGCTGCTGCTCTTCGTCTATGTCTTTCTTCCCCTGCTGACAGAGACCTTCCCCGCACTGAACCGCATGTCGGCATACCTCGATGAAAACGGGATCGATCCGTCACGCTACTACTATACCGATGTCGAGCAGGTCAAGGAGGCTGAAGACTATCTTCAATCGGTGCTGAAATCAGACTGACGCAGTCCGTTGCATCTTGAAGGAATTGCCGCAAACGGGTAAGCTGATGCAGCCGGGATAACGGGGCGGCGACGATTGCTCCTCGCTTCCGGTTTGTCACACTTCAGCCGCAGATTGTGCCGTATCTTTAGCCCCGACTCCAATGCAGATTCCCAGACCTCTCAAGCTTCACACTAAATTCATTACCGGACTGGTCCTGGCAGTGATCATTCTCGGCTCCATGGTCTCCGCTATCTCCTATTTCCACGTCACCAATGTTCTGGAAGAGGAGGTGCAGGATCGGGCCGAACTTATCTTTACCCACGTCGATTCGATTCAACACTACATGCGCGACACGCTCCGGCCGAGCATGTACCAGCGTCTGCCCGCCTCCTTTGTTATCGAGGCGATGTCTTCGTCTTACATGTCGCGGAAGATCATGGCTCCAGTCAATAATCCGCAAAAGGGGATCATCTACAGGCGGGTGGCCATTGAGGCGCGCAACCCCGATTACGAGGCCAACGACCATGAACGGCAGCTCATACGCTACTTCCGGCAGGACGCCGGCCTGAAACTCTGGCAGGGGTATAAGATTCTCGACGGAAATCGCTATTACATTATGGCACGGCCCGTCCGTTTCGAAAAGAGCTGCATGTATTGTCACGGTACACCCGAGCAGGCTCCCGCCGAACTGCTGGAACGCTACGGGCAACGGGGATTCGGCAAAGAGGCGGGAACCGTTGCCGGCGTTGATTTTGTCGGCACTTCGGTGCAGCATAGCGTCGGCCGCCTCCAAAAAACCATCTTCATCTACTTTACCATCTTTGCGACCGGAGCCCTGCTCTTCTTCTTCGCCACCAACGCGCTTTTCAAGGTGCTCGTGGTCAACAACCTCAAACGCCTGCACGACATATTCAGACGAAATATCAGTGAGGTGGACGGCATCTCGCAGCTCGGCAAGCTCGAACAGGGTGATGAAATCGAGGAACTCGTCGACAGCCTCGAGCAGATGAGCACCCATCTTTTCGAGGCCAGGGCCCAGCTGCAGAACTATACCAGCAACCTGCGATCCATGGTGGACCAGCGCACCAACGCCCTTTCCAGGGAAATGGAAGCGCGCAGGGCCGATGTCCATCTGTTTGTCAACCTGCTCGAATCCATGTACAACAGCCGATCCCGGGCCGAATTGTGGAAACTGGCCCTGCCGCAGATCTGCACGAGATTTGGGGCGCGCCGCATCTCTTATATCTGCACCATGGCATCCATGGGTTCTTTTTTCTGGCCGGAAACTGCTGAACCTGCCGATATCCCGGAAAATCTCGCAGCCATGCTGACCAGCGGCACCGCCACGGTTTCCGGATCCCGGATCTGTGTGCCGGTCGAATCCGGTACCGGCATCGCCGAAGGACTGCTCTGCATCCATTGGCAGCAGGAGGCAGAGGCCCAGCAGCAGGACCTGGATATCATCCAGGCGCTCGGCAGACAACTCGGCATTGCCGCGGAAAACCTGACGGCTATCGACAGCCTCGCGCGGCAGATGAATATTCTCGAGACGATTGTCGAGGGCATCAGCGATCCTTTAGCCCTGATCGATGCGAATTGCATGGCCCTGACCGTGAACCAGGCCGCCCGGACTCTTACCGAAGAACTGACCGACGGCAGGCGCAAGGACGGCAATATCCTCTCGCTCTTTTTTGATGTTGAGTCGGCTCGTTGTCCGATGCAGCAGGCAATTGCCCACGGCAGGGCCGATATCCGGGAAGTATGCCTGCCAGGGGACCGCACCTTTTCCCTTTCGCTCTATCCGGTGGCCAGCCGGACTGGCAAAACCGATCAGGCTGTCGTATATGTCAGGGAAACAACAATGGAAAGACGTATGATGATGCAGGCCTGGCATGCCGAGAAAATGGCGACGGTGGGCCAGCTGACCGCCGGGCTGGCCCATGAAATCAATAATCCGCTTGGGGTCATTCTCTGCTACTCGGGCCTGTTGCGTCAGAGAATCGCCGCCCCCGACCAGCTTGCCGATCTCGATGTCATCGAACGGCATACCCGTCAGGCCCAGCGGGTTCTCCAGGATCTCCTCAATTTTGCCCGGCCCAAGGCGGCGTTATCCGGCAGCGCCGATGCCTGCAGCGTTGCCGCATCGGTGCGGGAAGTGTTTTCCGTGCAGGCGGCCAAAAAGAGCGTGCGGACCAGGCTTGAATGTCCTCAGCGTCCGCTGATGGTCAGGCTCGGGGTCGGTGAACTGGAACAGGTGCTGAGCAACCTGCTGATAAACGCGCTTGATGCGGTGAGCGAGGGCACCGGAGAAATCTTCATTACGGTCCGTGAGGCAGATAACAACATGATCTGTATCGAGATATGCGATAACGGGCCCGGCGTGGCCGCAGAGGTGGAGTCGCACCTGTTTGACCCATTCTTTTCCACCAAGGAGGTCGGTGAAGGTACAGGACTTGGTTTGACCGTAATCTATGGTATAGTTACCGATGCGGCGGGTGTCATCGAGGTCGGCCGCTCGACCAGACTGGGCGGGGCCCGGTTTTCCGTATTACTGCCTGCAGCCGAACCTCGTGCCATCGAATCGAATCAGTCTTGAAGGACAGGCAATGAAAAAAGCCCCAGTGTCATCTGAACCGGCAACGACGAAGCCAGCCACCATGCGGGTGCTGGTCGTCGACGACCAGCAGGATTTTGCCCACGGGCTCTGCCGCTTGATATCGGGGCGTTTCGAGGCGCTGGAGGTGGCGGTTGCCAAAAGCGGCAGCGAGGCGCTGCAGCTTTTGGCAAAACAGCCTGTTCACCTGATGATCACCGATCTGCGCATGCCGGAGATGAGCGGCATGCAGCTGCTTGAAGAAGCCCTGAAGCTTCATCCCGAGCTGAGCATGGTCGTGCTGAGCGCCTACGGCACCATTGAAACCGCGGTACAGGCCCTGCAGCAGGGAGCCTATGATTTTTTGACCAAGCCGATCGAGCCCGAGCAACTGTTCCGGGTGGTGGAAAAAGGTCTGGAGAGAAGCCGGCTCATCGAGGAAAACAACCGGCTGCGCCAGCTTCTCTCCCGGCATGATGTCCATGAGGAAATAATCGGCGCCGGACCGGCGATGCAGCAGCTGAAACGTTCCGTCGCCGCCATCGCCCAGTCGGATTACACCGTGCTGATACGAGGCGAATCGGGTACCGGCAAGGAACTGGTGGCTCGTCTGATCCACCGCATGGGTCCGCGCAGCACCAAAAGTTTTGTGGCGGTGGATTGCCCGTCGATCCCGGAAAATCTGCTCGAAAGCGAGCTCTTCGGCTATGTCAAAGGAGCCTTTACCGGGGCGGACCGGGATCACAGGGGCCTTTTTTCGGCGGCGGACAAAGGCACTCTTCACCTCGATGAAATCGGCGACATCAGCCCTTCCGTACAGACCAAACTGCTGCGCTGTCTGCAAAACAGCGAGGTCAGGCCGGTGGGTTCAAACCAGACCTGCCAGGTGGATGTCCGGGTGATTTCCTCGACCAATCAGGATCTGGAAGCGGGATTGCAGAACAAGACCTTCAGGGAAGATTTGTATTACCGGCTCAATGTGCTTTCGGTAACCCTGCCGCCGCTGAGAAACCGTGTCGAGGACATACCGCTGCTGGCGCTGCACTTCATGCGTGATATCTGCCGGCAGAACCATTTGCCGGAAAAGGAGATTTCAACCGAGGTGCTGCAATGGATGGCGGAGCGGTCATGGCCGGGCAACGTCCGGGAACTGGAGAATTTCATCCGCCGTCTGACTGTTTTCTGTCCGGGCGAGCTCATTGATATGCCGCAGGTCCAGGCGGTGCTCGGCGGCCTGGTGGCACCAGCATCCTTTGCCGCCGCCGGAAACCAGGGGCAGGCTGAAATCGTCTCGTATAAAGCCGCCAAAGAAGAGGTGGTCAGCACCTTCACCCGGAAATACGTGAGGAAGCTGCTCGACACCACCAGGGGCAATGTCTCGGAGGCTGCCCGTATTGCCGGGCTGTCACGGGTGGCCCTGCAGAAGATACTGGCCCGGCTGGGAGAGGATGCCGCCGATTATCGCTGAATGTTCAACCTCTTGGCAAGTGTTATCCAGTACCCGGCTCTACCCTTGCCGCACAGAGCCCATGCAATGGGATCGCCTCCGATTTACGGATATAAACCTAGAAAAGTGAGACCCGCCGACGACAATGAATGCAATGACCACAACATCTCTTGAAGAACGAAAAAACCATATTCTCGCCCATGAGGAAATCACCGCCAACAGGCTGGCCCGCCGCGTTCTCGATAAGCCGGTTCCCCCGGTCTGGATGATCCTGATCCCGGTGTTCTTTGTCTTTCATGCCTGGCGAATCAAGCAGTATGGCAGCGGCCTGAAGGACTTTGCCGAAAACTATCTCGTCTCGCGCCGCAGAGCGCTCGAGACTGCCTGCAGGCTCGAGGGCGGCGAAGACCTTTCGGAACAGGCCGACGCCGATGGCCAGGCTGCTGTCCCTGCCGAAGCCAGACCCCATTTCGAAGAGCTGATGAGCCTGCTCACCGACCATTATCGGGCGCTGCTGGCGGTACGGGGGAACAGTTATGCGGCGCTGGTCAAAGCCCATTACCGGAGCAAATCGAATTATATGCTGTTCTGCAACAGGCTCAATACGATTGAAAACAGGTTCAACTGTGCGCTGTTGCCCAAGATAGAAGGAGAATTAGAATTTGACGATCTGCGCGCCGTCGTCGGCAGGATGGAAGCGGGCATTATCGAGCTTCGTCGCCAGGAACTCGACGAGATATTCTCATAAGACGCGGCAGAAGACCCACAAGGACTGGAGGCCGGCTGCCCGCCTCCGATAACACGCAGAACCTCGGAAACCATATTTTGCCCCAGGAGAGCCGGAATGGCAATTGAGCTTTACCACGACAAATCCATCCTCTTGACCGGCGCCACCGGCGATCTCGGCAGGACCATAGCTCATACTCTTGCCGAGGCGGGAGCCCGGCTGGTTATCACCTCACGCTCCGAAGAAAAACTGGCGGCACTGGCGGAGGAACTGCCGCAGCACACCCCTCTTATTGCCCTTACCGCCGATCTCTCCGTGCCCGGGGCAGCAGCCCGGCTGGCCGAGCAGGCACTCGAGCAGGCTGGCCGCATCGACCTGCTGATCAATAACGCCGGGCTGGGCTATTTCGCCCTGATGGAGGAGGCCGACGAGCAGAAGCTCCGCTATCTCTTCGAGGTCAATACCTTCTCTCCCTTTGCTCTGATTCAGGCCTTGGTGCCCCATATGAGCATGCGCGGCTCGGGGCGCATCGTCAATATCGTCTCCAGCGCCGGCCGGGTGCCGATTCCGACGGTGGGCGCCTATGGCGGCAGTAAATCCGCCCTGGCGGTCATGACCAATACCATGCGGCTGGAACTGGAACCGAAAGGGATCGAGATCATCAATATCTATCCGGGAACGGTCAACGACTCCTTTGAAAGAAACGCCCTGCGCGAGGGCAACCGGCCCGGTCTTTGTCCCACGGCCGATTGCGGCGATGAGCAGGAAGATATCACCGCTCAGATCATGGAGGCGGCGGCGGGGCCGCCGGGCGAAGTGTGGCTGGAGAAAACCGGCAAATGGCTGGCGCTGGCGGCAATCGCCTGGCCCTCGCTGGTGGATAACCGCCTCAAGGATTTGCGCAACCGGGTACTGCATGAATCCGACCGGCACAAGCCGCATCGCTACCGGCGCTGGCGGCTGTGGCAGGTGGAGTCGTCGCTGGCCTGCAATCTGCAATGTTTGATGTGCCCGTGGAAGGGCGAGCGGCAGCAGCTCGGCGGGCGGGGGAATATGAGCGAAGAAGTATGGCAGGCGCTGGTGCCCTACCTGCACGATGTCCGCTCGGTGGATTTTACCGGCGGCGGAGAGCCGCTGCTGCAGCCCCGGCTGCTCGACTGGCTGATGGAGGCGAAACTGCATGGCTGCGACGCCGGTTTTCTCACCAACGGCCTGCTGCTCAAGCCTGCCCTGGCGGATCGGCTGATCGATAACGGTTTGAACTGGATCTGCTTTTCAATCGACGGGGCAGACAAGGCCACCTACGAGTCTATTCGCCAGGGCTCGAATTTCGACACCGTCTGCGCCAATATTAAGTACCTGACT
>JBEPWT010000064.1:0-15737 GCA_041642275.1 Desulfopila sp.
AGAAGAATCGAGGCGGCACTGCTGGTCATAGCCGGCCTCGGCGCGGTTCTTTTTGCCCGGGCGGAAAGCTTGACAGGTCTTGTCATCGGCAGGGCGTTTATCGGTTTCGGCGTCTCCTCCTGCCTGATGGCCGCTTTCAAGGCCTACACCCTGTGGTTTCCCCGGGAAAAATGGCCCATGATCAACGGCTTTCAGATGGCCGCCGGCGGCCTGGGAGCGCTGGCGGCGACCTCGCCGGTCGAAAGCGCCCTGCACTTCACCGACTGGCGCGGGGTGTTTTTGCTTCTGGCCGGCGCCACCATCGTCGCCGCCGTTCTTGTCTTCACGGTGGTGCCGGAGCAACAGACATCGCCCGATAAAGAGAGCTTCCACGTTCAGATGCGGGGAGTGAAAACGGTGTTCACCAGTCCCGTTTTCTGGCGTACGGCGCCGCTGACAATCATGTCACAGGCCGCTTTTTTGTCTATCCAGGGGCTCTGGTCCGGACCCTGGCTGCAGAATGTCGCCCATATGCCGCGGGCTGAAGTGGCCGATACCTTGTTCTGGGTCGCCGTTGCCATGATCGGCGGCTTCATTTGTCTCGGTACGCTGGTCGAGCGATTCAACAGGATCGGCATCGGCGTAACGACCGTTGCCGTCTCCGCCATGAGCCTTTTCATGGCGGCGCAGCTTCTGGTGATTGTGGTGCCTGTATCCTTTGGCTTCACCCTGCCCCTGTGGCTGGCCTTCGGCTTTTTGGGCACATCGGGCATCATCGCCTACTCCGCCTTGTCGCAGTCTTTTCCGCCGGCGCTCTCCGGCCGGGTGACAACCGCCATCAACCTGCTCGTCTTCATCGGCGCCTTTGCCGGCCAGTGGGCCATCGGCGCCATACTCGATCTCTGGCCGGTGGGGCCGAAAGGAGAACTTGCCCCAGAGGGATTCCAGACCGGTTTTGGCCTGATGCTGGCACTGCAGCTCATCGCTCTTGGCCATTTCTGGGCCGCGGGCAAAAAAACAGGCGGGAAGATTTGAAGAGTTAGCCCAAGCTTCAGACATTCGGCCGGCCCAGGCAGTCGTCACCGATGAACATCGACATGCTCTCCAGGACAGCGACAGGGTCGTCGATATGGGGAATATGGCCACACTCTTCAACGATCTGGAAGCGGGTTTTGCCGGAGCTTGCCGAAACGATTGCATCCACCTGTGCCAGAGTGCCGTACTGGTCGTTTTGTCCCTGAATAACCAGCATGGGCGCCGAAATGCTGGGAAGAAGATACTCAATACTCCAGGAGCGAAACCATGGGGTCTGCCAGGTTGCTGCCCAGGCCATGAACAGCTCCTCGGTCTTGGCGCCGTGATAGTTGACAAGTGCGCCCATCTTGCCCTGATTCCAGGCTTTTTCTGCCAGGGCGATACCTGTGAGGGTTTCGTTGTCGACATAGACATGCGCCGCTTCGGTGATGATACCCAGAAGCCGTGAAGGCTTTTTTGCCCCGTAGATCAAAGCGATACTGCCGCCGTCGGAGTGACCGACGAGAATGACGGGACTCTCGGGCAGAAGCCGCTCCAGAACCAGCGGCAGTTCCACCAGTGCATATTCATGGAGATAGTGGATGGTGCGTTTCTGCAGGAGTGGGGTGGATCTGCCGTAACCGAGCCGATCATAGACCAGTCCGGGACATCCTGTTTTGCCACAGAGTCTGCGGGGAAAATCGCCCCACATGGCAACGCAGCCCAGACCTTCGTGGAGGAACACCAGGGTGGGGAGGCCCGGCTCGCCCTCGATGCGCTGGTAATAGATCTTCTGCCCTCCGGCGGTGGTCAGTTCCGGCAAAATTCTCTTACTCCCTCTTGCTCAAATCACTCTGCAGGCTCTGCTGTTCGTCTATGCGCTGCAGTCCTTTCATCAGGATGGCCATGAAGTCGCCAATGGGTGGCCGCTTTCGGAGTTCGGCGGGAATTCCCTTGCTGTAGCTGAAGTGGCCGCTTTTCTCGCCTAACAGGCTAAAGATCGCCTCCATGCCAAGTTTTTCGAGAAAGCGGGCATAGACGATCTGGCCGTCGCGAAAAAAGACCCTGGCCTTGCCGTCGTCGAGCGCCAGAGATATGACGCCCGTTTTCTGGGAGGAGTTGATGAGCTGCAGCAGATCGACGATGGCGATCTCCTCGAGCTCTCCGGTCATGCCCGAGGTAATATTGCCGGCGCGCAGAGCCATTGTCTGGGCCCGTTCCACCAGCAGCTTGAAGAGGAAGAGCTGGAGCACCGGATATTTGATGATAATCTGCTTGAAATTCTTCAGACTGAGCATGGCCATCTGGGTGGCATCTATGGTCTGAACGGAACTGGAGACCGGTTCTCCGGTAAGCAGACTCATTTCCCCGAAGATCTCACCGGTGCCCAACTCGGCTATGCGCGAACCGTCATCGGCCAGGACGGCCACCTTCCCCTTCAGGACTGTATAGAGATAGTCACCGGCGCCGCCTTTTTTGATGATGACCTTGTCAACGGGGATACTCTTCAAATCGAGCATCAGGGTAAGATCGCTGAGAGCATCATCGTCGAGGGGTTCAAACAGCGGCAGGCTTCTGAGTATGCCGAAAAACTTATCCAGATGCTGCCGTCTCCGCTTCTCCTCGGCCTCGTTGAGCAGCTTCATCTGGAGCGTCGCGAAGTCCTTGTCCTTTTTGAACTCAAAACCGATCTGGCCCTCGCAGCCGCCGCAGCTGAACTTCATCTTCTGGTTGCCGAGCTTGGAAAAGCCGCCGAAGCTGTCGCGGCTGGAAATAACCTTCAGCACCTCTTCTGCCAGATAGAGACAGGCCGGCTTAAACGATGAGACCGACAGACTCTGATTGGCCACCTTTATCTCCTCGCCGACGTTGTACATAGGGCAGGAGCGCTCCCGGTTGACGATGAAAATGGCATCACGAAGTTTTTTCTCGTTCTTTTCCACGTTCCGCTCTCAGAGATACACCGCCTTACCTGTCGACAGCAGATTGTCGCGACACGTCAAGCAGTTGATAATCTCGTAAAAAGTCATCGAAGTCGCCGGGATGGGCTCTGGAAAAGGCGAGTCCATCAAGCAGTTAATCAATGCACGTCTTAGAGTACGTGTTTCCATGCCGGATATCAAGAAAAAGCGGCACAGCGGCCATCCCCTGGTGGCGCGGGCCTCAAAGAGGGTAAAGCAGATAGAGGCAGAGCATCAGGGCGACGGTGAACAGCAAAGTGGCGCCCACTCCCGCCTTCATGTAATCTTTGGGGCGGTAGCCGCCGGGACGCATGATCAGGGCATTGACCTGGTGGGTCGGCAAAATGAAGGTATTGGATGCCGAAACGGCCACCACCAGCGCCGCGGTCACCGGGTTGACTCCAATGGCTGCCGCCATGTTCATGGCCAAAGGAACCATCAGTACCACCGCGCCGACATTGGATGCCACCAGTGAAAAAGAGGCGGTCAGCAGGGAGACGATCAGCAGTAAAAGCAAGGGGCCGGGACTGCCGACGGCCGTCAGCACCTGGCCGGCTATAAAGGCGGCGGCTCCCGTTTTTTCAAAGGCCGTTCCCAGGGGTATCAGGCCGGAGAGCAGAAAGACGGTACGCCAGTCGACGGCCTCATAGGCCCTGTCGGCCTTGATCACCCCTGTTATGATCATGCCCAGAGCCCCGGTGAGCAGGGCAATGGAGAGCTGCACCTTGAAGCTCAGCGCCATAACCAGGGAGAGGATCAGAAAAAACAGGGCGCAGCGGATTCGCTCCGGCTGCAGATCCTCGCCCTTGATGTCGCCGATGAAGGCGATATCCATTTTGCTCGCCAGCAGTTGGAACTGCTTCCAGCGTCCCTGCAGCAGGATGGTGTCGCCCTGGCGCAGCTGGGTGACGTTGATGTTCTCCATGATGATCTCGTCGCCGCGGACAATGGCCAGCGGGTTGACGTGGTAGAGTTCGCGGAACTGCATCTCCTCCATGGAGTGGCCGCTGAGATTGGAATGGGGGATGACCACGCCCTCGACAACGCCCGAGACTTCGGAATAGGCGACATCGCTGAAAGCTTCGTGCTCTTCCTTGATCTTCCAGCCGTGATCCAGGGCGATGCGCTTGATATTGGCCTCCGAGCTCATCAGCCAGAGCGAATCCCCCGGCTCTATATGGGTGGTCTTGGTGGGCGAAAGATCCTTGCGCATGGTATCGCTTTTGGCCACGCCGACAACGGTGACGTGATAGCGGGGCCTGAGCTGGAGCTCTTCCAGGGTCTGCGGCGGGAAATAGGGGGGTACCTCGACCTCATAGCTGTCGCCCACCTCCGAGCCGTAGATCTCCTGAAGCCTTTTGTCCATAGAGCCTTCATCGATCAGGCAGACGTCTGCGGGCAACATTTTTCTGCCCAGCAGGACAAAGTAGAGCAGCATTGTCGCCAGCAGAGCCAGGCCGATTGGCGTCACCGACAACAGGCCGAGCGGTCTGAAGGGCTGCCCCGCCACCAGCTGCTCGTTGTGCTGCCACCAGGAGTACATCAGGTCGTTGAGCATGATCAACGGGCTCGAGCCGACCAGGGTCAGGCAGCCGCCGGTAATGGCGCAGAAGCCCATGGGCATGAGAATGCGACTGGCCGAGATATTGAGCTGTCGGCAGATGCGCATGGTGGCGGGCAGGAACAGGGCGGTGGCGCCGATATTCTGCATGAAACTGGAAATGACCGCCACGGTAGCGGAAATTACCGTGACAATGCGGACCTCGCCGGTGCCGGCAATTTTGATGATCCAGGAGGCGACGCTGTTCATCACCCCCGTTCGATTCAAACCGGCGCCGATTATCATCACCGCTATGATGGAGACCACGGCATTGGAGCTGAGTCCGGCGATGGCCTCGTCGGGAGTGACCACACCGGTGAGCGGCAGCAGCACCATCATCAGCATGCCCACCAGATCGACGCGCAGCAGGTCAAAAACAAAGAGGGTCACCGCCAGGCCCAGCAGGGCGAAAACGATTATCATCTCTGTGGTCAGTACTTGTGCTTCCATAGTCGTCTATCGCAGGTTATGATCAGATAGCAATTCAGCGCAGGCCGGCTGCCAGACACTCGGACTGGCCGCCGCCTGCAAGCATCATCCTCATTCGGCCGGAAACAGGCCGGAGCCCTGATAGCTGGTATCCGCTGTCATCCTCTCATCGATGACCACCAGGTGCATCTCTCTCGGGCCGTGGGCGCCATGGACCATATGCGCCTCGATATCGGCGGTTTTCGACGGCCCGCTGATAAAGAGGAAAGACTCCTGCGGAGGAGTCCGGCGCAAAAGGGCATAGACTTCACCGAGCTCGGCCAGCAGATGCTCGATGCGCAAAAGAGCGATATGCACCGAGGGCAGCAGCGAGGTGGACCGCGGCCGGCCCGCCCCGGTGATCTCAACGATGGTGGCGGAATCGGCGATGGCCCAGCGCGGGGCGGTGATGCCGACATAGGAGGCGATCGCTTTTTCCCGTACCGCCATATCGGCCTGGTAGGTGGTATGCACTGTTACCGCCTTACCGGCAAATTTTTTCCACAGCTGCAGACTGGCTATATCGTCTACATCATGCTGGATTATCTGCCTGGTGTCGCTAAACTCGGGGCTGGCTGCCCTGACGATATCACTGATAAGGTCGGCGGCGGCGGCAAGAGAGCTGGCCGGATGGACGCCAAGATTGAGTGGGGCCGCATTTTCCGTCATGCGCTTCAAGAGCGACTGCTTCTCGACGTGGGTGCGGTATTTGATCCGATCGACTATATCGCCCTCATCGCCGCAGTCGAAAAGACGGCGGCACTCCCCGGCGGTGCGGACCTCTTCCTGCGGATAGCCGAGCGCCTTCCTGATGGGCGCCAGAAATGCTCCCTTTTCATCCATTATCGACCTCGCTCGGCCCCTTGGCGGCCGCCTGACGGTATTTTTTCTTCCAACGCCCGCTGAAGGGTTCACTGGCCAGGGGCGGCAAATCACGATCCCGGGTCCAGGCAGATGCGGGTCCGGCCATTTTTTTGATCATGCCCGTTTCCGATATAAAGGGTTTTTGCAGTATGCCGGCACATCTGAGGGCCAGCCGGTAGAGGGGGCCGCTGGCGATAAGCGCCCGCCACAGGCGAAAGACCATGGCCTCCGTCCGCTTATGCTTTCTGGTCTGCCAGGCGGGGTCACCATAGGCCAGTTTGCGGCGCAGGGCCAGCAGCAGCCGCGGCAGATCGATCTTCACCGGGCAGACGTCGAGACAGGCGCCGCAGAGGCTTTCGCCCTTGCAGAGATCGGCATAGCGATTGATGCCGAACAATAACGGGGAGACCACCGCTCCGATCGGACCGGGATAGGGGGAATTATAGGCATGACCGCCGATCTTGCCGTAGACCGGGCAGATATTGAGACAGGCGCCGCAGCGAATACAGGCGAGAACCTCCCGAAACTCCTGGTCGGCCAGTATTCTGGACCGGCCGTTGTCTATCATCACCAGATGAAACTCCTCCGGGCCGTCGGGGTCGCCGGGGCGGCGGGGACCGCCGACGAAGCTGACATAGGTGGAGAGCTTCTGCAGGGTGGCGCCCCTGGTCAGCAGCTGCAGCATGCCCTGATGGTCGCTCATGGTCGCCGCCGTCCGCTCGATGCCCATCAGCGCCAGATGAATCCTCGGCATGGTGGTGGACATGCGGATATTGCCTTCGTTGGAGACCAGGCTGATTTTGCCGGTTTCGGCCACGGCGAAATTGCAGCCGGTGATGCCCATGTCGGCTTCCAGCATTATCTTACGCAGCGCCCGCCGGGCCGCCTGTGTCAGCACCGGCGGCTCATCGCTGTAGGGAATATCCAGTTTCTCCTGGAAAAGCCGGCCAATGCGCTGCCGGTCAAGATGAATGCAGGGGGCGATTATGTGCGAAGGCTTGTCCTCAGCGAGCTGGATGACAAACTCGCCGAGATCGGTCTCGGTCACGGCGATTCCCTCCGCTTCAAGGGCGGCGTCAAGGCCTATTTCAGCCGAAATCATCGACTTGCCCTTGATGACGCTGCTGACTTCGTTTTTTTTGGCTACCCGCCGGCAGTAGTCGGTGGCATCCTCGGCCGTGCGGGCATAGTAGACATGACCGCCGGCCTCTTCAATGTTGTCGGCCAGCATGGCGAGGACGACGTCGAGGTTTTCCAGGGTCTCCATCCTGCTGTGCTTGACCCGGTCGCGCAGGCCATCGTCGGCCATCTCACCCCAGTAGCGCATGGCCCCCTTGCCGAAATGGTTCTGAATCCTCTGCAGACCGCCCTGCAGGCATTCGTCGTCAATTCCCCTGCGGGCATCACGTCGATAGGCAATCTTTTCCGCCTCACTCATCTTCATGCCCCCCCCGAGATGCCAGAATTTCAGCGATATGGATGACCTTGACCCCCAGGTTTCGCCGTGAAAGCCGCCCCTCGATGTTCATCAGACAGCTGACATCGCAGCCGGTGACATAGTCGGCGCCAGTGGCCACTATATTGTCGATCTTGGCATCGACCATGGCCGTGGAAATTTCCGGATAGTTGACGCTGAACGTCCCGCCGAAGCCGCAGCAGACATCGCTGTCATCCATTTCCACCAGCTGCAGGCCCTCGACATGACGCAGCAGTTTGCGCGGCTGTTCCCCTATTCCCAAGCCCCGCAGCAGATGACAGGAGTCGTGGTAGGTCACTTTTGCAGGAAAAGAGGCGCCGATATTGACCACCCCGAGCACCTCGGTGAGATATTCGCTGAACTCGTAGCAGCGGTTGCCGACCGCCTTGACCCGCATGCGATAGTCGATGCTTTCATCGACGAAAAGCTCGGGATAATGATGACGGACCATCTGCACGCAGGATCCCGAGGGACAGACGATGGCCTCGGCACTCTCGAATATGCGCACAAACCGCCTGGCTGCGGCCCTGGCTTCCCTGGTGTAGCCGGCATTGAAGGCCGGCTGGCCGCAGCAGGTCTGGTCGGCGGGGTATTCAAGGGGTACCTTGAGCCGCCGCAGGACCTCGACCATGGCCTCGCCGACACGGGGATAGATGGAGTCCACCAGGCACTGGACAAAAAGGGTAACCTTGGTATGCATTGTCGCCTTTCCTGAATTTGGGACAGTATACAGCGTATCGCCGGCGGCGGTTAAGAGACAGAAGCGGCTTCAGTCGTCCCAGAGTTCCTTTCTGCTGTAGCTTGAGCCTGGCATTTCCCAGAAGGAACCGTCGACATAACGGTAGCCTCTTTCGAGTTTGCCTATCTGCCGCAGGTCGTCTTCATCCAGCTGCAGTTCTGTCGCCTCCAGATTTTCACGCAGCCGTACCTGGTTGATCGACTTGGGTATGACCGCGGTCTGCCGCTGCAGTCCCCAGGCGATCAGCACCTGTGCCGGCGAAACCGCATGTTTTTGGGCGATGGCCATGATGACTTCATGCCCGAGCAGCGAAGGCTCGTCCTTTTTTTTCATGCCCTTGGGCCGGTCGGGCGAACCCAGCGGTGAATAGGCGGTCACCAGGACCTGCCGCTGCCGACAGAATTCGAGCATCTTTTTCTGCTGCAGATAGGGATGGAGTTCGATCTGGTTCATCATCGGTGCAATGGCCGCTTTGGCCAGCAGGTCTTCGAGCCTGGCAATGCTGAAATTGCAGACGCCGATGTGCCTGACCAGCCCGGCGGCGACGCATTCCTCCATCGCCTGCCAGGTATCGATGATCGGCACCTGCTGCAAGGAAAGATACTCTTCGCCGCTCCTGGGAAGGACGACCCCGGGTTTGAAGGCCACCGGCCAGTGGATAAGATAGAGATCGAGATACTCGAGCTGCAGGTCGGTCAGGGTTTTCTGCAACGCCGGCAGGACATCTTCGGGGAGATGGGCGTTGTTCCACAGCTTCGAAGTAATCCAGAGATCGCTGCGCCGCACCTGACCCGAGCCGGTCATTTCTTTGAGAGCGGCGCCGACCTCGGTCTCGTTCATATAGGCCGGAGCACAGTCCACATGGGTATAGCCGATATGCAGAGCCTCGCGCACGGCGCCGTAGACTTCGCCCTTCTTCGCTTTCCATGTGCCCAGCCCCAGAGCCGGAACCTTCGTCTGTCGATAGGTCAAATATTTCATTTTCTTCCCTCCCCTGCAGACCATTTTCAGATGCTTTGCGGAAAGTATTGAAAACATCTACAACACCCTCATATTACACGGATTGGCCAATGGAGTCAATCGGCAAACACTTTGCGGCGGCGGCTGTTGACCATCAAAAAGACGGCATCAAGGGCGGCGCCGGCCTTGCCGGCAGCGACAATGGCGAATCTCAAATCCACTTCTTCTTTTTGAAGAACAGCAACAGGCCGCAGCTGACCAGCACCACCAGTACCCAGAAGAAGATATAGCCGTAGCGCAGACCGAGCTCCGGCATGTTGTAGGGACTGTTGTCGGTGTCGAAGTTCATGCCGTAGACGCCTGCGAGAAAACCGAGGGGAATGAAGATGGTGGCAATGATGGTCAATACCTTCATGACCTCGTTCATCCGGTTGCTGACACTGGTAAGATAGATATCCAGCAGACCGGAGACCATGTCGCGGAAGATCTCGACGGTATCGATTACCTGGACGGCGTGTTCATAGACATCGCGTATGTAGGGATTGGTGGCAGCTTGAATGAGAGCGCTGTCTGTTTTTTGCAAAGAGCCGACAACCTCCCGCAGCGGCCAGGTGGCCTTGCGCATGATGATCAGCCGACGTTTGAGTTCATGAATTGCCGTAAGATCGTCGGTGGAGGGATGGTCTATGAGTACATCTTCAAGCGACTCGATTCTGGCGGCAAGGGCCTCAAGGACGACAAAATAGTGGTCGACAATGGCATCGACGAGGGTGTAGGCGAGATAATCCGTGGTCATGAACCTCACCCGGGGAATGCTGCGGCGCAGACGCTCCCTGACCGGGTCGAAAACGTCTCCGACCCGTTCCTGAAAGGAGATGAGGAAATTCGGGCCGAAGATGCAGCTGAACTGCTCGGCAACCAGCTCTTGGCTATCCTCATCCACATAGAGCATCTTCAGGGTTAAAAAAACGGAATCGTCGCCGATTTCCACCTTGGGCCGCTGGCCGGTATTGGCGATATCCTCGAGAATCAGGGGATGGATGCCGTAGTGGACGCCGATCTTTTTAATCACCTCGACGTCATGGAGGCCGTCTATGTTTATCCAGCTTATCGATGGGGTGTCTTTATAGGAAAGGCACTCCTCCAGCGACTCGGCCTCGATTTCCCGCAGTTCGACGGCAGTATAATCGATCACCCTGAATCTGGGTTTGTCGATTTTCTTCTGGCCAATAAAGACCACGCTGCCCGGCTGCAGTCCTTTTGCCTGCGAATGTTTCTTTATCAATCTGACCATTTTTGCTTCCTCCCCTAAGCCGAATATTTCATGAAAAATGGACGGAGCATTACATATAACGTTAAATATCAGATTATTAGATTGAATCTGAAGATGATTGTGGATGGAGGCAAACTTTCTCGAATTGGCCCGATTATGCCGTCTCGCCATATCTGCCATCATATGCCCCGCCGGTATCAGCGGCAAGTCCGTACCTCTGGTCTTCTTCTGGGAAGGGGACGGCTACCGGGAGCGGTAAATGCCGTATCGCTGCATCTTGTTATAGAGCGAACGGCGTGATATGCCCAAAATTTCGGCGGCGCGGGTGCGGTTGTGCGCGGTGTGCTCCAGCGTTCTGACAATCATTTCCTTTTCCACCTCGGCGATGGTCGTGCCCACCCGGATGGTGATCTTGACATCCTCGTCCCGATAGCGGCTGATGCGGGCCGGCAGCTGTTCGACCTCGAGAATCTCGCCGGTGCAGGATATCACCGCCCGCTGCAGAACATTTTTGAGTTCCCGGACATTGCCGGGCCAGGGATAGGACTCGAGAGAACTGACAAAGGCCGGGGACATGCCCCGGACATATTTCTTGAAGGCGTCGCAGGCACCCTTGATGAAGTGATCCACCAGCAGGTGGATGTCGCCATGCCGCTCTCGCAGCGGCGGCATGATGATATGAAGAACGTCGAGGCGGTAGTAGAGGTCTTCCCGAAAGGCGCCTTTGCGAATCTCCGCCGGCAGATCGGCATTGGAGGCCGCTATCATGCGGACATCGACGGGAATGGTCTCCTGGCTGCCGATGCGGCAATATTCGCTGGTTTCGAGCAGACGCAGCAGGCTCACCTGCATTTTTTCATCAATGGTGGCAATCTCGTCCATGAACACCGTGCCGCCGTCGGCAACCTCGAAACAGCCCTTGCGCTGCGAGGTCGCCCCGGAAAAGGCTCCGCGCTCATGTCCGAACAGTTCACTGGCCACCAGATCCGTGGGCAGGGAGCCGATATGCACCGGCACATAGGGTGCGCTGGTGCGGGCGCTGAGCTCGTGGATGGCCAGTGCCGCAAGCTCCTTGCCGGTACCGGTTTCACCGGAGAGTAAAACGGGAATATCGGTTGCCGCCGCCTGCCTGATCTGTCTGTATACCTGCCGCATGGCCGTGGACTGTCCGATCATGGTCTCGAAGGTGGTCTTCTCCACCTCCGAGCGCAGCAGCAGATTGAGCCCCAGCTGCGGTTTTCTCTTGAGGGCGGTTTCAATCAGCAGCTTCAGTTCCTCATCGCTTACCGGCAGCTGTGAATAATGGAAAACCCCGATCCGCAGGGCCTGGTGGGCAAGCTTGAGCTTTCCCGGGTGGGCGAAAAACAGGATCGGCGTGCTCGGGCACTTGGCGCAGATCAGCTCGAGAATCTCCAGGGCGTCATCGGGCTGCCGGTGGGCAACGGAGCTGGAAAAGAGCATCAGGTCAAATGCCTCCCGCTCGAAACGGTCTCCCACCTCTTCGAGGCTGCGTTCATAGGAGACGGAAATGGTATCCTCACCGTAGATAGCGACAACCTGCCTCGCCAACTCGCGGCCCTCATCGACACATATAATTTTCAAATCATCGCTGTTCTGCAGTGCCATAGCCTTTTTCTCATCCGTCTTTCAGAGGAAACATCGTACCAAGCCGGCCGCCCCCCGGCATGGCATTTCACGAAGGTGCGCCCTCTTCGTATCTCCTGCTCTTTTCGCACTCACCGGCTATCCCTGAGAGTATTCCTGTTCCCTTGCCGGCAACAGTATAGCTCTCTGCACGGATCCCTGTTCCGGCAGGCGAAGCCGCCTCCGCCAAAGAGATGTCTCACCGTCCAGGCAAATTTTGCCCATCACCAGGAAATGGTCGGTCGGTTATACCCCTCTTCCAGGCGACGTAGTTTTACCATTATTCAAAAAAAACTCAAGGAGAACCATAGGAGGGTAACCATGGCCGATGCTCTGAGCAGCGGCCACAGCCAGTGTTCAAAAGATGAGAATATTCTGCCCAGACCATGAGGCAGCTGGAGGAAGAGCTCGCAAAACTGCTCCTGTGTCCACATCTCTCCAGCAGCAGTTTTTTTTACGAAAAGATCTAAATTTTCAGCTGGCTGCCCCTGAAACCCGAGGCCTCTGCCTCCTCAGAGTGCATTGCACTGCATCAGGGTAACCAGCTTTTTTCATGGAACACTGTGATGCGAAAAGACTCTGCCATCAGTTGCGCTGCAGGGGGTCATGCAGCATATGCAGCCTCTCCAGCAGCGTCTCCCACAAAGACTCGGGCAGAGCCGCCCCCTCATGCTGAACCACCGCCGCTCCCAGAAGGGAAGCACACTCCCCGCACTGGTGAAGGGTTCGGCCTCGGCCCATGCCGTAGAGAAAACCGGCCGCCCACATATCGCCGGCGCCGGTGGTGTCGACGACCTGCTCCACCGGTGACGCCGGCACCCGGCAGATCTCGCTGCCGTTGCAGATGACGGCGCCCCGGGCGCCATATTTGATAACAGCGGTGGGGCAGCACTGGGAGAGCAGGTCGAGGCATTGTCTTTGATCATGTGTGCCTGCATAGGCCTCCGCCTCCTCTTCATTGGCAAAAACCATGTCCACATAGTTGCGCAGAAGCTCGGGCAGCTCTGCTTTGGCGGCGCCGACAACCTCGAAGGATGCAAGATCGACGCTTACTGTACAGCCCGCGGCCTTTGCCGTCTTCAATGCATGACGCATCAGCTCAGGGTTGAACAGCAGATAGCCCTCGATGTGGGCATGGTCGCAACCGCGAAAGTCCTGCTCGGTAATATCCTCCACCGCCAGGGTCAGGGCGGCGCCGAGATGGGTGCGCATGGTTCTCTCCCCGTCCGGGGTGACCAGGCTGAGGCACTGGGCCGTGGGCAGTTGCGGTCGGGTGCGGAAAGCTGTGTCGCTTCCGCCTAGCATGGAGAATGCGTTACGGTAGTATATGCCGGCGCTGTCATCGCCGACCACGCCCAGAAAACGACTGGCAATGCCCAGACGCGCCAGGGCGAAAGTCGTATTGCCGGCACTGCCCCCCGGCGTACTGAGCGGCGGCTGGGGCAGCCTGGCCAGAATCGAGGCGAACTCTTCGGTATCCACCAGTTCCATGCCTCCTTTGTCGCCATCGATATCATCGATAAAGGTAAACGGTACCTGGGCAACCTGATCGACCACCGGCGAACCGACGCCGGCGATGGTATGTATATTCTTTTTCAATTCCATTGTTCTCCCTCATTAATGTATTACCTGAAATTTCGTCCGCCGCAGCTGGCGGGATTCTTCATTGCCGATTCTGATGATTTTCGGACACCGTCATACGCCAGCATACGCCATGCCAGGCTGCAGAAAAAAAATCCCTGTCCGCCACCACTGAACAAGACCGCCGACTACGGCGCGATTAGGGGCCTGAAGAGACATACCTTGCCGGCAAACGGACATGGCCGCCCCGACACCGAGGGCCTGTTGCCGGCCGCCGGATCGTCTCCGCCACCACCGTTGCCGAGCCGCCTGTGGGCAGTTTTTTCTCATCCTGTCTCCACTCTTCGCCGTCCTTGCCGCGCTCTTTTCTTGCTCTTTTCCTGGCGGTTTTGATAGAATATAGTCAGGAGCCGGCTTGAGCGCCGGTCTCTGAAAAACGAATCCGATCTGCCCTGCAACGGTGCGCGTATTCCCTCTCCGAGGATGCGCCGCAAAACATCAATGGGTATCGGACAAATGATTTTTTACCCTGAAAACACGAGGAAGGGGCCATGGATACTCAGCGTTTACTGGTGGCCATCGACTGCTCCGGTCACTCGGAGAAAGTTGTCGACAAGGCCATGGAATTTGGCCGGCTTATGAAGGGCAAGATCCTGCTGGTGTACTGCCACCGCCGGTTTTCGACAATCATCGGCCAGCCGGCCAGGGATCGGGAGATTCCCCTGATCAAAAAAGAGGCGCAGCACCGTATCGACCCCTATGTCGCCCGCTTCAAGGAACAGGGGATCCCGGTCGAACAGCGCCTTATGGAGGAACCGGCGGCCTCGGCAATTACCGACATCGCCACCATCGAAAACTGCGATTTGATCATCATGGGCTCCAGGGGCCTGACCAACCTTGCCACTCTCATCGTCGGCAGCGTCACCAGCCGGGTGCTGCAGACCGCCCCCTGCTCGGTGCTTGTGGTCAGATAGATGTAGACACCGCCCCGCCGGCACGGCAGCGGTACCCCCGGTTGTTTTCTTTCCGGCCTTCCGGCTCGGCGCTGTGCTTTCACGACTTTGTGCATTTTTTTTACACATTTCCCCTGCTGGCGAATACCGCTGGTTTCTTTTTGCTCAAAGTATGGGTGGTGGTGGAATACCGCCGCCGGCGGTCTCGCCTTCACCTTTTTCTCTGCCATCATCTATCCCCTCGGAACAGCGGTAAAAGCGGGACCGAAAATGTCTGTATGCACACAAAAGCTTGCGCTGGTATGGGTCTTGCTTGAGGCTTTGCTGATCATTCGCAATCACCCGGCTTCCGACACAAGCGTCCGGGCACTATATCTCAACGACCAGACCTAAAGAGAGGAATTATTATGAGCAAACTGCGCAACACCCACGTCTTTACCAGCGAATCCGTCAGCGAGGGGCATCCCGACAAAATCTGCGATCAAGTCTCCGATGCCATTGTCGATGCCTGTCTGGCAGAAGACCCGGAGAGCAGGGTTGCCTGTGAAACGGCGGTATCCACCGATTTTCTCATCAACCTCGGCGAGATCACCTGCGGCGGCTGGCACCGGATAGACCCGGAAACCATCGCCCGCCAGGTAGTCGGCGACATCGGCTACAACAGAAAGGAGCTGCTGTTTTCCAATGAGACCTTCGAATACCAGTGCCGCATCCACTCCCAGTCCAGCGATATCGCCCAGGGCGTCGACGAGGGTCAGGGGCTCTTTACAGAGCAGGGTGCCGGCGACCAGGGCATGATGTTCGGCTATGCCACAACAGCCACGCCTTCACTGATGCCTGCCCCGATTCACTACAGCCACCGGCTGCTGGAAGAACTTCAGAATATCCGCAAAAACGGCAATATCGCCTACCTCCGGCCCGATGCCAAGACCCAGGTTTCGGTGCTGCACGAAGGCGGCGTCCCCACCCGCATCACCAATGTCGTCATCTCCCAGCAGACCGACGAGATAGAACTTGAGCGGATCAGGAAGGACCTCATCGAAGTCACCAAAAACTGTCTTGAGCCATCCGGACTGCTCGACCAGCAGACCGAATACTTCATCAACCCCACCGGCAAATTCGTCATCGGCGGCCCCCACGGCGATGCCGGACTTACCGGCCGCAAGATTATCGTCGACACCTACGGCGGCGTCGGCTGCCACGGCGGCGGCGCCTTCAGCGGCA
>JBEPWT010000065.1:0-15442 GCA_041642275.1 Desulfopila sp.
AATCTGTTGCAGACAGCTGCAGGCATGCAGGCCGCTCAAGTATATTTGATGATAGATGAGTCATATAACAACCATCGAGGAAGAAATCATGCGTATCGCAAAAGAAGACATACCTGTTCGGATCGATGTACCGGGTGCGAAAGCCCGACAGCAGACCGAGTTTGGTGACGTTTCCGATTATGGAAAAATGGGAGCCGAGTATTTTTCCTTTGGAGCAGGCACCGACATCACTGAATTGCTTCAGGGACTTGAGGGTGACATGTGCCAGAGTCCGCATTGGGGCTATGTCGTAAAGGGAGCGATCACCGCCTTGTACCATGACGGCAAGCAGGAGACCTCCCATACGGGCGATCTGTTCTATTGGCCCCCCGGCCACAGCGTCAGGGCGGAAGAGGAGACCGATATCGTAATGTTCAGCCCGCAGAAGGAACATAGCGAAGTTATCGAACACATTCTGCAAAAGGTTAAAGGCTGATCCGCTGGCAGTTCCCTGAAAGCAGGAAGAATAGGGGACGATAAAGGGGGCCTGAATGCAAAGGGAACACTTTTCATGAGATATTGGGGCCAGCCCATCGAAGGAGGCGGCATGAAGCCAAGCTTGTTTATGCAGAGCCTGTGCCGATAAATATTTGACGGCAAAACGTGATGGACTCGTAAAAAGAGCCCATCACGGCGACTTCGATGACTTTTTACGAGATTATCAAACGTGAGAAACAAATAAGGGCCGGACCCTATCCACGGCCGAGATCATATTTGCCGGCGTAGCCGCGCGGGGTGATCATCTTGCCCTTCCACACATAGGTGGCGGTGTTGCCGATGATCACCGTCGACTGCATGGTGATCTCTTCTGCCAGCATATTCTCGAGGGTGGTCACGACCGCCTTTTCGGTGTCGCGGGTTGCGGCGGTGACAATGCCCACCGGGGTAGACGGCTGCCGGTGGTCGAGAAATATCTCCCGGGCCCTGACGATCTGTTGCGTCCTCTTTTTTGACCTGGGATTGTAGATCGCCGTGACAAAATCGGCCATGGCCGCGGCGGTGAGCCGTTTTTCGATGAGCGGCCAGGGAGTGAGCAGATCCGAGAGGCTGACGGCGGCGAAATCATGCATGAGCGGCGCCCCGAGCACGGCGGCACAGCCGTTGACGGCGGCAATGCCGGGGATGATTTCGATGGTGCAGGCGCAGTCCATTTCCTCGGCCAGTTCATAGACCAGCCCGGCCATGGCGTATATGCCGGGATCTCCGCCGGAAACCAGGGCGACGGCCTTCCCCGACTCGGCCATTTCCAGAGACCTGCGGCAGCGCTCCACTTCCTTCATCATTTCCGAGGCAATTACCTCTTTGTTGGCGAGGAAATCGGCGATAAGATCGAGATAGGTTTTGTAGCCGACAACCACTTCGGCGCCGTGCAGGGCGGCCGCCGCCGCCGGGGTCATATGTCTGAGGGATCCAGGACCTGTGCCGACAACGAAAAGGGTGCCCGGGCCACTGCCATGGTTATGTTCTGCCATTTTTGCTTCCTGATAAGTAGATGTGATGTTTGCGCGCTGAGAAGCGCTGCCGGTTCTGCGACGCCAATGGCGCCGACTGCCTTGAGGGCGGCGTCAGAGACGTCGATACCGGTGACGGTGTTGATCACCTGCCGGCTGAAAAAATCTATACGCCAGCCATGGTGCCTGGCAAAAAGCAGTAGCCCCTCCTCGTCGTTTTTGGCGTCGATGGAGGCGAGATTGCCTATGGCCTCCAGGGCCAGACCGCTCTGGTCGAGAAGCTCCGCCAGCGCCTCCTCGAATTCCTCGAGAGGCGTGCCGCGGTTGCAGCCGATGCCGATGACAAGGATCCGGGGGTGGAGGGTAAGTGCCTCACCGGCTGGCCTGGAGATGCTGACCGTGAGGTCGCTTTCCGAGGCATTTGCCGCACGCCGCAGTCCTGGCGGCAGTTCCTTGACTTCAACTTCGCTGTAAAGCCGCAGATACCCCTGGTTGACCAGCAGGCTGCCGGCGGCGGTAAAAACCGAGGGCGAGGCCGGAACAAGCTGCTGCTTTTCAGCCCAGAGGTCGAGAGGGACGAGGCCGAGGGTGTCCGAGGCCGTGGTTATCACCGGCCTGCCGCCGGTAATCCTGCCGACCCTGCCGGCCAGGGAGTTGCCGCCGCCAAGATGGCCGGACAGCAGACTGATGGCGTGCCGCCCTTTTTCGTCGACGACGACGATTGCCGGATCGGATCGTTTGTCGCCGAGCAGGGGGGCGATGGCGCGGACGACGATGCCCGCGGCCATGATGCAGATAAAGCCATGATAGCGATGCCAGTTATCGCCAAGGGCCGCGGCAACCCCGGCGTCATTTTCGAGAATATGGCCGTTTTCCAGACCGGCGGCGATGGTATCTGCAAGTTTTTTGCCGCCCGCGGTTATCGCCAGGATGCCGATTTTCACCTGTCATCTCCCTGGCGATACTCATGGCTGAAATGTTTGTCGTAGAGTTTGGAAAGCGATGGCGGCGGGGTTTGGGCCAGGACCTCGCCGACGGCGATAATGGCCGTCTTGCGGATGTCTGCCTCCTTGACCTTGGCGGCGATGTCGGCCAGTGTTCCCCGTATTTTTCTCTCCTCCGGCCAGCTGACCTTTTCCACCACGGCAACCGGTGTGTTTTCTTTGTAGCCGCCATCCAACAGCTCGGCGACCACCTCGTCGATCATGGAGACGCTCAGCAGGATCAGCATGGTGGCCTGGTGGGAGGCGAGCAGCGGCAGGGCCTCTTTTTCCGGCACCGGCGTTCTGCCGCCCCGGCGGGTGATGATAACCGTCTGGGAGATATCGGGCAGGGTGAGTTCGGTGGACAGCGCCGCGGCGGCGGCGGTGGCCGAACTCACTCCGGGGATGACCTTGAAGGCGATACCCTCCTTTTCCAGGGCGGCGATCTGTTCGTTGATGGCGCCGTAGATTGCCGGGTCGCCGGTGTGCAGCCGCACCACCTTTTTGCCCGCTTTCCAGGAGGAGATGAGCAGGGCGAGCACCTCGTCGAGGTTGAGGCCGGCGGAGTTGTGGATTTCGGCATCGAGGCCTTGCAGCAGTGCTTTCGGCACCAGACTGCCGGTATAGACAATGACCTCGGCTTCTGCCAGCAGGCGCTGTCCCTTGACGGTGATCAGCTCGGGATCGCCCGGGCCGGCGCCGACGAAATGAATGGGGCATCTCATGGCTTCCTCACGATCATGGTGGAGAAATAGTGGATCTTCTCCGTTGCCGCCGCTTTCAGATCGCGGCGGATGCGCTGGTCGGCAAGGCTGGTGCGCTCCACCAGCACGGCGGAATCCAACAGGCCGAGGTCTTCGAGTATAGCCACCAGTTTGGCCATGACCCGGTGAACCTTCATTAAGACGATGCAGTCGAAATTTTCAAGTATGCCGCGCAGTTTTTCATCCTCGAAGGTGGCCGGTATGACCACCATGCGTTCGTTGCCCAGGCACAGGGGGACGGCGGCGGCGGCGGAAGTGGCGCCGATGGCGGAGACGCCGGGAATGATCTCGACGCTCATATCGGCAACGGACTCCATCAGCGTTTCAAAAATGTAGAAACCGGTGGAGTAGATGGCCGGATCGCCGAGGGTGGGAAAGGCCACGTCCCTGCCGTTTTCGAGGTGAGCGGCGATGATTGCCGCCGCCTCCCGCCAGGCCTGCTCCACCTCCGGATCGGCTGGTTTGCCGGCGTGCACTTTTTTCATGGGAAAGTGATGGGTGAGAATTTCCTTCTGCTCGCCGTTTATAACGCCGGAGGCGATGGCAAGTGCCGTGCTGCTGCCGCCTTTGTGGGCGGCCGGCGCCAGCCATACCGGGCTCTTTTTCAGAACACGCACCGCCTTGAGCGTCATCAGCTCCGGATCGCCGGGGCCTACGCCTACCACATAAAACTGTCCCTTCATTTGCGTCCCACCATGATGGTAATAGGATTAAAACTCCGTGGGCCGTCAGAGCCCGATCTGTGTACTTCAATTCGCGATGAGGCAACCCGCAGGCCGCTGTCCTCCATGAACCCGGGCGCCTGGTCGACGGTATTTCCGGTCACGCCGTTGACCACCAGCCTGCCGCCTTCGGCAAGCCGTGGTGCGGCCAGGGCGATTACCTCCTGCAGTTCGCCGCCGCTGCCGCCAATGAAAACAGCGTCCGGATCGGGCAGTCCGCCAACTGCATCTCTTGCCCGCCCCTCCACCGGGGTGATATTGAACAATCGGAAACGGCATATGTTTTTCTTGATGTTTGCCAGCTCTTCCGCCTTGCGCTCCACCGTATAGACGCTGAGTTCCGGGTGCATCGCCGCGGCTTCGAGGGAGACCGAGCCGCTGCCACCGCCGATATCCCAGAAAACCCCCTGGCGCGGCAGACGCAGGCGGTGCAGGGTCGCCGCTCGAATTTCATCCTTGGTTATGAGGCCTCTGCTGTGGACTATTTCCTCTTCTTCAAGACCGAAGACCGGCGGCGGGGGTAGCTGGGGCAGCAGGAGGCAGATGACGTTGAGTGGTGAAAACCGCTGATGGCTGATTTCCTCGAGGCTGGCCTCGGTTATTTTTTCCCGGGCGGAGCCAAGATCTTCGGCCACATGGACCCTGCATCCTCTGCTGATCGTGGTCTCACCTATATTAGCGAGATACCCGATAAGCGTCCGTGCCAGCATATCCGGCGAATGCTTGCCGTCGGTGAGGATAAAGGTCTTGGGATGGCGCAGCAGCAGACCGGGGATATTGTCGGCTTTCCTGCCGTGGAGGCTGACGACGGCGGTATCGGTCCAGCTGATCTTGAAGCGGCAGAAGGCCTCCTGCAGTGAGGACAGAGCCGGCAGGATGCGGACCCGTTTGCTGCCGAAACGCTCGATGATCCTGGCGCCGATGCCGAAGAATAGAGGATCGCCGCTGGCCAGCACGCCGACGCGGCCCCGCTGCAGCCCGGCCTCGATGCGCTCGAAGGCGGCCGGCAGGGGCGTGATGGGGTCAACCCTCAGTCCCCTGCCCTCGGCATATTCGGCCAGGCGCCTGGAGCCGAGGATTACGGCGCACTGGCGCAGCAGCGTTTCATGCTCCGGGGAGATCCCCTTCCCGTCTATGCCGATAACCACTATTTCAGACATGTTCCACCACTTTTGCTCCGGCGTCGACCAGGTAGACGTAAACCTCCCTGGTAGATACCCGGCCTGCGTATTCCTTTGCCCTGAGACAGACGCGGCGGACGATGTCCTCTCTGCCGGCCTCGAGGAGATGGCCATACATCTCCCTGGCGGTGTTGGAGGTATAGAGCTTCTCCAGGAGGGCGCCCTCGGCGCCGCACTCCTGCAGCAGGGCGGCGCCATCGCGTATCTCCAGTGCGCCGTGGCGCACGTGCGTATGGGGGATGAGCATCGCCGCTTTCATCATTTTGGCCCACATGCCGGCCAGATGGATGGCGGTAAAGCCCTTATCGCCCGCCTTCAGCAGCGAAAACTCGAGATAGTCGCCCATCATGGCGTAGGCCTCGACGGGCAGCTGCAGAAGACTTTGCGCCCCTTTTTCCGAGGTGCGGCCGGTGGAAAGAACGATCTCCCTGAGCCCTGTTTCCCAGGCGACGTTGAGCGAGGTCTCGATGGTCGCCGTCCAGGCCTCGGCCGACAGCGGCCGGACGATGCCGGTGGTGCCGAGAATGGAGAGGCCGCCGACGATGCCCAGCCGGTGATTGAGGGTCTTCTTCGCAAGCTTCTCCCCCAGGGGTACGGAGATGATCACCTGGACGATCCGTCCGCTCTCCACCTGGCGCACCGCTTCGCTGATCATCTGCCGCGGCACCGGGTTGATGGCCGGCTCGCCCGCGGCCACCGCCAGGCCGGGTTTGGTGACGTGGCCGATGCCAATGCCGGCGCGCAGGCGGATATTATCGATGACGATGCACTCTTTTTCATCACCGGTATCATCCAGGCGGACTTCGGCCCGTATTTCCGCCTTGTTGGTGACATCGGGGTCGTCGCCGGCATCCTTGATGACCGAGGCCGCACCGCCTCCGGCGGTGATTTCGGCCCGCACCACGGTAAAGGAATGGAGGCTGCCGTCGGGAAAGGGGATCTCCACCGTCTGCGGCAGGATGCCGTCCCTGGCGATGATGGCGGCCGCCTTGGCAGCAGCCGCGGCGCAGGCGCCGGTGGTATATCCGCTGCGCAGCCTCTTAGCCATTATGCCGCTGCCAGACGAATGAGCGCATTGACGATGGCCGCCGCCACCGGCGAGCCCCCCTTGCGGCCGAGACTGGTGATGAAGGGCAGCCCGGTTGTGCTTAAAAGTTCCTTGGATTCGGCGGCGTTGACAAAACCCACCGGTACACCGATGACAAGCGGAGGGGGTCCGGTTCTGCCGCTCTTCAGCATGGCCAGCACCTTCAGCAGCGCCGTGGGGGCGTTGCCGATGACGACAATGCCGATGTCGTTTTCCATTCCCAGTTCCATGGCCGTTTCCGCCCTGGTGGTATTCGTCGTCGCCGCCGCCCGTTGCACCCTGTCTTCGGCAATATTGCAGATTACCTCGTTTTGCCATGGCAGCAGCAGCTTTCTGCTGATTGCCGCGGCCACCATGTTGACATCGGTGAGGATGTTTTTGCCCTGCTGCAGCATGGCGATGCCATGGTCAATGGCGCCTTCGGCAAAGCGCAGATTTTCAGCGAAGCTGAAATCACCGGTGGCGTGAATGACCCGTCGGACGATTGCAAAGGTGGCGGCGTCAAAATCGTGGGGCCCCAGTTCGGCCTCTATCATGCGGAAACTTTCGGCTTCAATCTCGGCCGGGCCTATATTTTGTATGGTGACAGTCATTGATTTTACTCCTTGCGGTGGTCGAGGCAGAAATGGACAAAATTGTCGGCCGCCTCGGGGGTGGAGCCAAAATGGAGATGCATATAGCCGCCGAGCACATTGTTCAGACGATATCCTTCGGCGGAACCCTCGACGGAGTAGACACGTTCGATATCTGGGCTCATCTCTTCGATGGAGGAATAATGGAATTCATGGCCGCGCAGCAGTGTCGCCGGGGGGCCGAAGAAGCTTTCCGCTCTGGTGGTGATCTGCCGGTAGCCGAGACGGGCCCGTCTGGTCTGCATGACCGCCCGGGTGGGGTAGACTCCGGCGAGTGCATGAAAGTTGCCGTCCTGGTCGGTTATGCCCCGGGTAAGATACATGAAGCCGCCGCACTCGGCATAGAGGGGGCGGCCGTCTGCGGCCCATTTGCCGATGGTGGACAGCATGAGCCGGTTGCCGCTGAGTTTGTCGGCGTAAAGCTCGGGGTAGCCGCCGCCGAGGTAGACGGCGTCGATGTTCTCCGGCAGCTGTTCATCGTCGAGCGGACTGAAAAAGCAGATTTCGGCGCCAGCCTCCCTGAGAATATCGAGGTTGTCCTCGTAGTAGAAGCAGAAGGCCCTGTCCCTGGCTACTGCCAGACGGATGCGGCTTTGCACTTCTTTCGGTTTGTCGGTGCGGTCAGGTTGGGGCAGCGACGTCGAGGCGGCAATGTCTTCCAGCCGGCGCATGTCGATGTTGTCGCCGATCACCTGGGCGAAGGCCGCAATCTTTTCGGGCGTTACCGGAGTCTCCTCGCCCATATGCAGGCCGAGGTGTCTGCCGGGGATGGTGAAGTCGATGGTTCTCGGCAGGCTGCCCAGAACTTCGGCCTGGCAAAATTTGGTGATGGCGGATGCGACGAGGTCGTGATGACGGCGGCTGCCAACCATATTGAGAATAACCGCCTGGGGGGCTATTTCCGGGTCGAGCACCTCGAAGCCCTTGAGCATGGCGGCGCCGCTTTCGGCGGCCGAGCGGACGTCGAGCACCAGGATTACCGGCAGTCCGAGGGCCTTTGCCAGCGAGGCCGAAGAGGAGGGGCCGCCGTCGAACATGCCCATGACCCCTTCGACGATGCTGATGTCGGCCTGCGAGGACCAGCGGCCGTAGCAGTCGCGGCAAAAATGTTCTCCCGCCATCCATAGATCGAGATTGCGCGAGACTTCGCCAGTGACCAGGCGGTGGAGCGTGGGATCGATGAAGTCGGGGCCGCATTTGAAGGGCATGACCCTGCGGTCCAGCTGCCCGAGGGCGGCCATGATGCCCAGGGTAATGGTGGTTTTGCCGGAGCCGCTGTGTGTTCCGGCTATGACGACGCCGCCGCTCATCTGTCCTTCCCAAGAGAACTCAGGCGAACCTGAGGGTAGAGGCGATCATGGAGAATTTCCATGCCGGTGATGAGGCGCAGGGTCGGGCGGGAAACCAGGTGCTCGTCGATGAGGACGATATTGTCGCGGCGCACGGCCTTGATAGCCTTGAAGCCGGTCTCGTTTCTGATGGTATCGAGGTCGACGGGATTCATCCGGCCCTGCTGGGCGATGAAAACGTCGATGTTTGCCGCATGAGCGAGGATCCGTTCCTTGGAATAGTTGGCGATATTGGTATTTCTCACCTGCTTGGCGTCTGTGGCGATATTGCGGCCTCCAGCCTGTTCCAGGGCGAAGAGGGCGATCGAAGAGGGCGCGAAGGTCTTCATTTTGCGGTGCATCGATTGGAAATAGACCCTGGGGCGTTTGTCCAGGGGAATAGGGGCCACCCGCTCCTTGAGGTCGCCGAGCCGGTCCCTGAACAGATCGATCATCTCCTCGGCCTCATGGCTGTGGGCGCTCAACCTGCCAAGACGCCGCCAATAGGCAAATATCTCCTCCGGGCCGGTCGGCTGCATGGAGATAACGTCGATGCCGGCCTGCCGCAGTTTGGTGATGAGACTGGGGTAGGCGCGTTCGATCATCGGCCGCACCAGGATGAGATCGGGCATGGCGGCAATGAACCGTTCCGGATCTTCGCGGTAGGAATAGCGCTTTTTATCGAGAATCTCGGGCGGATAATTATCCGAGGGCGAGATGCCGATGAGCTGGTCGGCGGCGCCCATGCTTACCAGGTTTTCGGTATGGGCAGAATAGAGTGAAATGATGCGGTGGTAGACCTTTGGGGCCTCTTCGGCGGCCAGGGCTTGGCTAGATGCACATGTCAGGAGAAAAAAGAGGGCCAGCGCCAGAGACACCAGCGGTAAGAGGTACCAGGCCGTGGCCGTAGACGGGGAATGTGAGCGGTGGAGAAAAGGAGTTTGTTTCATAATAATATCACGATATGACGAGGGAAAAATGGTAATAAAAAAAACCGACGACAATGACGCAGGCGGCCCGCACGGCCTGGCTGACCACCACCAGCTCCATGGCCAGCCGCGGCGGGAATATGCCGATATAATAGGGCAGCTGATGGCGCACCGCCCTGATGGGGGCGGCGAGTATATTGCCGGCCAGCAGTGCCAGTACCACGCCGCGGACGCCGAGGCTGTCGTCTGCCATCAGGGCGCTGGCCGCGGCCAGGCCGGCCGAGAACTCCGCCGTCACATGGAGGATGACGATGCCCAGACTCTGCGGCGGCAGCCAGCTGAGAAACCAGGTCGAGGCGAAGATGTCCTCCAGCCGGTCGAAGATGCCGAAACGTCCGAGCAGGAAGAAGAGGATATAGGCGGGCACCAGGAAAAGAACAATCTTCTTCATCCGTTTTTTCAGGCGTCGCAGGCTTTTGGCAAGGGCTTCCCGCAGGGTGGGCTTTTCCGATTGCTTCGATTTCAAAACAGGAGCTGTCTCCGGCCTGGGGAGCAGCATTCTGCTGGCGGCGACAACGGCCATGGTCTGCAGCAGCGAGGCGGTGAAGGTGATGCCCACGTAGATGACCGCCGCTCCCTTGATCAGCGGCACCGTTAGAAAGAAGACCGTCGGCAGATGAAGAAAATAGCGGGGCAGGGAGTTGAAGAGATTGGCGAGAATCATCTCTTTTTTTTCGAGCCGGCCCTTGTCTAGGGCCTCTGCCAGCATGGTATTGGCCGACACTCCGGAGACGAAGGCCATGGTGAAGCTGGCCCCGGTGACGGCGCTGAGGTTGCCCATTTTGATGAGCGGCCTGGCCAGGGCGGCCATATGGTCGGTCCACTTGAGCGACTCGATCAGGCTGGCGATCACCAGACCGACGGCCACGAAAAAGAGGATGCGACTTAGCGGCCAGAGCAGCTGCGACCATATTTCGGCAAGGAGTGCATAATCCATAAAAAAATCCCGGAGCGCTGTTTCACGTTCCGGGATTACCCTTTTTTATCCACGAAAGAATCGGTCCGTCACCTATCCAGGGTGAGTGGACTCTGTCTACCGGACAGGTCTTCTGACTTTCGGATCATCCTCCTCCCGCGCCTTCCCACACCTGGTGCAGTGACATTGTTGCGAGAGTTGTCCCCGATTACAGCGGCGGGTCCGTTCCTGACTTGCACAGGATTCCCTATTAAGCTTGCGCATCCGGTAGCTGTGAAGTTCTCCTGGGAGAACTCCCATATAGGAGAGTTACCAGAAAACAGCCGAAGCGTCAAGCTGACTCGCCGCTGTCCGCTCTTCCTCAAACCGTTCTTATCCGTTTGACAGCTGTTTTATAAGACTGATCTGCCGTTCATTGTAAATGAAATGCTGGGTTTAGTGGACAAAGTATCCGGAAACCCGCCACCGGCCGTCAGTGTCGAGCATGGTGGTGACGGTTTCCAGCCCTTTTTCTTTCTTTTCGAAGGAGGAATCGAAAAAGAGAATGACATAGCGCCCCTCCGGTACGCCCGGCAGCGAGGTGTGTTCCTCCGAGGAGGAAAACTTGCGGGAGACGGCTTCCCCCAGCATTTCCCTGGCGTCTTTTACCGCCGTGGTCCACTGCTCGAGGGTGACGCTGTTTTTAAACAGCATACTGGCTTCCTGCCAGCTTTTCTCATACTCAGCCTGGTCGACAAGGGCGAGCCAGACGGTGGCGGCCTCTATCGCCTCGTTCTCGGATGCTTGCAGATACAGTGCCGGAAAAGCGGACCAGATCAAGAGGGCCGCTGCCAAAGAAGTGATGATCTGTCTCATGGTTATCCTTTCTGGAAATTGCAAATGATTGTCCGGCGTTTATTACCGGTTATGGCGGTGGAGCTGTTTCCGATTCTCGCCGGATACCCAGCCATGCTCACGAAGACACGGTCAAAAATATCCTCGATGATTAGGGAAAAACAGAACGGATGTCAATTGAAAAAAATAAGAAAAAAAGCAAACGACGCCATGTCCTAGCCCGCGGGCATCCCTCTTGCTGCCGGCTTTGACGACGCTGGAGAAAGCGGTAAGATTGTAGCCGTGATAAAAACGATTGCATAAAGATCTGCGATAGTGTAAAAATTCCAGGTTGACCTGCCTGAAAAGAAGCACATGATCGGGGCGTAGCGCAGGCTGGTAGCGCGCCTGCCTTGGGAGCAGGAGGCCGTAGGTTCGAATCCTATCGCCCCGACCATTTATAAGTAAATAAGCCGGACAGTTACATGCTGTTCGGCTTTTTCATTTTTGTGGAAATAGGAGGCAGGGTGCCGCTTGTTGCAGATTTTCTTGTTGATTATTATTTTCCTGTAATATCCTTATCTAAGGGACAATGTTGCTTGCGGGCCTTGTAATTTGAGACCTCCTTCCCCTGTGGCTATTGAGCAGGGGAGCTAACTTTCAAGTAGTGTTTTCCGAATCAGTAATCTCATACCCTATGGATTTATATCCTCTGAGTCTTCTTTTATACATCCTTGCCAGCATCGGTACTGACTCATCAAGATAATCATAAATACGAACTTCTTTTTTCCCATCATAGTGACGATGGAGTCGCCCTGCGTATTGTTGGATTGTCCCTTTCCATGAAATGGGGAGTGCTAAAAACAGGGTGTCCAACCTGGCATCATCAAACCCCTCACCAATATAGCGTCCTGTTGCGAGGATGATGCGTTCTTCTTCTTTACCGATATTTTTCAACTGTTCCTCAACGGAATTACGTTGCTTTTTGCTCATTCCACCTTTAAGGATGACGATGTTTTTTACCTTATCTGTTAAAAGATCAGCAATAATTTGAAGGTGCTCTGTCCTTTCCGTGAGCAACACGGGAGAGCGGTTACTTTTTAGCGATTTAAGGATATCCTCGCAGATTAGGTCATTTCTGGCTTTATCTGCAATGAGTTTTTGATAGATTTCATAGATAGCTGGTTGAGCACCATCAAACGGATCCTGGAAACCAGTTGAGCGAACGTTTACGACATGATTGAATGGACTATCAGCAGTTGCTGCCTTTCCGCTATATCTGTATCTGATCGGTCCACATTGCATGATAATGATTGGGTGGTGGCCATCTTTCCTCACTGGCGTTGCTGTTAGGCCTAAAACGTAATTTGCTTTCACCTTTTTCATCAATTGCTCAAAACTTAGAGCTGCGACGTGGTGACACTCGTCGACGATTACGTGTCCATATTCTGCGACTACATCGTCAACAACACCTTTTCGGCATAAGCTTTGGATGACAGCAACATCTAGCTTGCCCGTAATATGTTTTTTGCTGCCACTGATTTGGCCAATCTCTATTGGATCAATACCTAGAAATACAGAAAGTTTCTCTCTCCATTGGTCCATCAACACTTTCCGGTGGACGAGGATGAGAGTGTTTCTTTTTCTAACAGCAACGAGTTTTGCGGCCACAACAGTTTTACCAAATGCAGTTGCTGCACTGAGTATCCCTATGTCATGTTTTCGCAATTCTTTTACAGCATGTTTTTGTTGTGTTCTGAGCTTGCCTTTGAAGCCGACTCGTAAAGGTTTTCCTTTGAAACGTTCGTCAATTATTTTGATTTTGACGCCGAGGCTGTTAAACAAATTCTCTACATCTAAAAAACAGCCTCGTGGTAACCCAATATGTTTCGGGAATTCTTCCGAGCAAAATAGAATCCGGCTTAGATTGTAAGTTGATCTTCTCATGGCCTGAGCTTTGTAAAACTCAGGATTTTGAAATGCAGCAAGTTGAATGAGTTGATTTTGCAACCCAGCCGATAATTCTTCTTTGTCAAAATAGATCAGATCTCCAAGGACGATAGAGACCTGTTCCGGTACCGGATAGTTTACTGTAGTTTGTTTTTGGGTACCAGAGGGTGGCAGTGTCCATGGATCTTCGGCATTATCTTCTTCAAGTGTACTAACTTTTATACAAAGAACTGATTGGTCGCTGGCTGCTTGAGAAACAAGCTCTTCGATTTTTTCTGGAGTTAACTTCTCTATTGAAAAAAGATATGCCCACTGATCGCTGAATGGTTGAAAGTCTTCATCGAGGAATACGCTATTTCCTTTTTCTCTTGGAGCTTTTTGCAGAGGTAAGGCAATCAGATTGCCAAAACCTCCTTTGGGCATTGTGTCTTGATTCGGAAATAGACGGTCATAGGATTTGAGCCCTATCTGGTGCCTTTTCTCCATCGTTTTTGTCAGGATAGCACTGCCAAGTTGTCTGGCAAGGGATGCTTGCACAGGTTCACTGAAGAAAATCCAAACGTGTCCCCCATTACCAGATCGGGACCGTTCTAATGCTGCTGGTACTTTAAGAGAATGACATGTTTCTAAAAATGCTGAAACATCATCCACCCATTCTGTACCGTCAAAATCCAGAGCCAGAAACCAACATAAATCTCCTGGTAATAATGGGTAGACACCGATTGTTTGCCTTCCTGCAAGATGATCATAGATCACCTTGTCAGATAGCGCTACATACTGACGATTCTGGCATTTATTACATTTTACGCGAGGTTTGTCACAATAAGCAGGATTCCATTCATTGCTGCAAACCGGGGAATATCCAGAATTGTTGTTCTTTGACTCCCAACGTTTCGGAAAGACATCCTCTCTACCGCGAAATAGTTGTCTGAACAGTGCAATCTTCTCTTCAGCAGACGACTGAGAATGTATTTTGGGAGAGGTTGAAGCGGGCTGGTGAACTTTTACTTTAGGTTTTATAACTGATGTGGAAACAGGAGCATTATTCTGCTTAAGCTGTGCATTCTCTCTCCTCAGCTTGTCTATTTCAGCTAACGCGTCTTGAAGTTTCTGTTTTAGGTTTTCTAATTCATCTGTCATTCAACTATATTGAATGTTTTGGGTTCCACCTTTATCAGATACTTGAGGCTCTATGATTGTGGGACAAAATTAATTTCCAGTTTATATCCGACAGCTCGTGCATATTCCTCAATCGTGGATAACTTTGGAGAGATCTTGGAATTTACATTCTCAAGCCGGGAAATGTTACTCTTTTTTGTGTGCAGAAGTTCCGCCAGTTCCTCTTGAGTGAATCCAGCATCTTTACGAATTCTTATGAGTTGTTTCCTGAGTTCATATGCAGGAGCGAGTCGCTCATACTCTTTTTTGACTTCAGGATCTTTGAATGCTTTCTTTTTGAAATCTTTTAATGATGTTCTCATGATTTCACCTCTTTTAACCTTTTTCTGGCGGTTGCTAATTCCTTTTTTGGAATCTTTTGAGATTTTTTAATGAATGAGTGGAGGATAATGATCTCCTTACCCTTAACGGTGCAAAAGAAAGATCTGCCAATACCCTCTTTACCTTTAGCTCTGATCTCAAAAAGACCTTCTCCTATTGTTTTGGTATAAGGCAAACCAAGTGCTGGGCCGAATTCCTCTATCATTTCAGCAATGTGAAGAAAATTTGTTAAAATTCCATGCGGGAATGACAGAGTAGTTTGTTCCACCTTGTTGCTGTAAAAAGTTACTTTCCAGTTCATGCATAAATGTTATCATAAATGATAACAAAGTCAATGGCAATTATGCTGCCTGCGGGGATAATCATTAGACGATTTTTAGACGTTCCCGGAGTCTCCCTACGGTCGCTTACCTATCGAAATAGATGCATATTAGACGAAATAGGTAGGGGTAAAACGAAATCGTTGTTTTTAGTAACTCGTTAATTTTCTTTAATAACAGTAGGTTGCCGAAGTGGCTAAGAACAGGGTCAGACGCCTTGGGAGCAGGAGGTCGTAGGTTCGAATCCTATCGCCCCGACCATTTAGCGAAATAGAAATCTTTGATTTCGTGACAGAGCTTATACCCAAAGGGTATTAGAGATTGAAGCCGGACAGTTACACGCTGTTCGGCTTTTTCTTTTTTCCGACCCCTTACCTTTTTTCAAGTTGTTTTTGATTTTCTCGTAAAAGGGTGCTAAACGATCATATTCTTTTCTGACCTCGGGCTTTTCCAAAGCTTCCTTTTTGAGTTCCTGGTGTGAGGGCCTTTTATTTTTTATTTCCATGGGCCGGGAGCCTCCCATTGTAAATCAGAGTCTAATTGTGACCTTATCCCCAATATTGCTGGTTCAAGGAATTCTGCTATGTGATGAACAACTTCTGAAAATTCGTCTGGAACAGCATCACTTTTCATTTTTTTTAGAAAAGCATTCCATTGGGCAGTCTTGTCTATGATAAATTTGTCACCGAACGGAGTCATTTCCTCCGGCAACCCTGTTTTCCGGTTGTGAAGTGTCAGATCAATAGCTTTCTGCAGGTCTTTGCTCG
>JBEPWT010000066.1:0-15208 GCA_041642275.1 Desulfopila sp.
ACTCTTCCCGACGGCGTCGAGATGGTCATGCCCGGCGACAATGTCTCCATCACTGCCGAGCTGATCACCCCGATTGCCATGGATGTCGGTCTGCGTTTTGCCATCCGCGAGGGTGGCCGGACGGTCGGCGCCGGCGTCATCAGCGAAATTGTCAAATAACGGTTCCGGCAGACACTACATACCCTGCTCTTTCGCCTGCCGGCGGAAGAGCCGGGTTCTTTTTTTAGAGGGACACTATTGTAATGAGAGATATTATCACTCTTGCCTGTGGCACATGCAAACGGCGGAATTATAGCACCACAAAGAACAAGAGAAATACTCCGAACAAACTGGAGTTTAGTAAGTACTGTCCATTTTGCCGGGTGCACACACCGCATAAAGAGACTAAGTAGGAAAATGCGCAGGCCAGTAACTCGAATTGGTAGAGTGCCGGACTCCAAATCCGGAAGTTGGGGGTTCGAGTCCCTCCTGGCCTGCCACCACCGCGACATATCTGGGACAGTTACGCTTTCCTGAAGCCAACGGAAAGGGAAAGAAACTGATTACAAGGATGGCAATGAGTATGGCAAACAAGGCAAAATCAAAAAAAAATGCTGTGGCAAATCCTGAGAAGCAGTCCCCATACTCACCTGCTCAGATCAAGAAGTTCGTCAAAGAGGTCCAGGTAGAATTTTCGAAGATCGTCTGGCCTGATAAAAAGGCGACCATGGGTCTTACGGGGATTGTCATCGCTCTGACCGTGGTGATTGCTATTTATTTAGGCTCGGTTGACCTGCTTCTTGGCAAGCTGGTTTCTTACCTGTTGCGCTGAGGCGACGGCAGTTCGTAGGTGGTGGCACCGCAGTGCTAAGGCCGCGGTGCAAACGTTAAAAACAGGCTGGGTTAAACGGTAAAAATGGCGAGACAATGGTACATACTTCAGGTTCACTCCGGGTTCGAAGAGAAAGTCAAGGCGACCCTGGAGGAGAGAATTCGAAGGGACGGTCTGGAAGAGTACTTCGGCGAAATCCTGGTACCGACCGAACAGGTCGTGGAGATGATCAAGGGCTCGCGAAAGACCTCCTCCCGTCGATTCTTCCCTGGGTACATGCTTGTCAGTATGGATCTCAACGACACCACCTGGCATACCATCCATGAAAATATGCCGCGGGTCGTCGGCTTTGTTGGCGGTGACAAGGACCCGACGCCGCTTTCCGATGAGGATGCCGGCAAGATCATCGGCCGTATTCAGGATGGTTCAGAAAAGCCCCGGCCCAAAGTCATTTTCGATATCGGGGAAGTCGTGCGCGTCATCGACGGGCCCTTCGCCAATTTTCAGGGCGTAGTCGACGAGGTTTACCCGGAAAAGGGTCGTGTTCGGGTGATGGTCTCTATTTTTGGCAGGGAAACGCCTGTGGAGCTGGAATTTGTCCAGGTTTCAAATACATAAATCACCCTTTGGGGCGAGTCAGTTGAAGTTGTGAAGTGTCTGTCGGGGCGGCAAGTCGTGGCAGAGCTTTTTTGTTTTTAATACGTTGACAGTTGGAGCGAACAATGGCCAAAAAAGTAACGGCATACATCAAACTGCAGATTCCAGCGGGGAAAGCCAACCCGTCGCCGCCGGTTGGTCCGGCTCTTGGCCAGCACGGCGTGAACATCATGGAATTCTGCAAGGCATTCAACGCCAAAACGCAGTCAATGGGCGACACCATTGTGCCTGTAGTCATCACCGTCTATCAGGATCGGTCTTTCAGCTATATAACCAAGACCCCTCCAGCCTCGGTTCTTCTGCTCAAGGCTGCCGGCATATCCAAGGGGTCGAGCAATCCCAAGCTTGAGCGTGTTGCCGAAATCAAGAGAGACAAGATCAGAGAGATTGCCGAAATCAAGATGCCCGATCTCAATGCCTATGATATCGAAAGTGCAATGAAGATCGTTGAAGGAACCGCCCGCAGCGCAGGTATTACCGTCAAGGGTTGAGTTCGTCGGAATTTGCGTTTAAACACTCTATCACTACTCGGAGGAACTGCGTTCTTCTCTCATAGTAGGAGGCTGACATGCCGAAACACGGAAAAAATTACAGAAACAGACTGGAAAAATTAGATAAAACAAAAGTGTATTCCCTGGAAGAGGGAGTCGCCAATGTTCTTCAGGCCGCCTATGCCAAGTTCGACGAAACCTTTGATATCGCCGTCAAACTTGGAGTCGATCCCCGCCATGCCGACCAGATGATCAGGTCCTCTGTCGTTCTGCCTCACGGCACCGGCAAGGAAACCCGGGTTCTGGTCTTTGCCAAGGGAGAAAAGGAGACGGAAGCCAAAGAGGCGGGGGCCGATTATGTGGGCTCCGACGACCTCGTAGAAAAGATTCAGGGCGGCTGGCTGGAATTTGACAAGACCGTAGCCACGCCCGACATGATGGGCACCGTCGGTAAGATCGGCCGTATTCTCGGTCCCCGTAATCTCATGCCCAATGCAAAGCTCGGTACCGTAACCTTCGATATCGCCAATGTCGTCGCAGAAATCAAAGCCGGAAAGGTTGATTTCCGCGTCGATAAGGCGGGCATTGTTCATGCCGGCGTTGGCAAGGCCTCCTTCGGTGCAGAAAAAATCCGGGAAAACGTACTGGCATTTATAAACAAGCTCATTCAGCTCAAACCGAGTTCAAGTAAAGGTATTTATCTGCGAGGCATCTCCCTGTCAACAACCATGAGCCCCGGCTTCAAGGTTGATCCGGTGGATGTCCGCGTGCTGTTGAAATAAACTATAGTCAAGGGGTTCCGCAGAAGCGCCGTTGCGCCGATCTGCGGAGTGGAGTCGAAGACAGCAGGCACTCTGAAGTTTAATCGGTACTTGTACCACCTGCCGAGACGGTTTGCACCCTGAAAGAAATTGTAAACCAATCATCGTCTAGTAACTGCTGTTTCTTGCGACATTAATCTAAAAGGTAGGAGGAGTGATTTGAAACGTGAAGAGAAAGCAGCGATCATCTCTGAGCTGAACAAATCCTTCAGTAAAGCGAAATTTTCTGTCGTTGCGGACTATCGCGGTCTGACCGTGGCCCAGATGCAGAAAATTCGTATTGAACTGAGGAAAGTCGATTCAGAGATACGCGTTGCCAAGAACACTCTCCTGAGAAGAGCGGTTGCCGAGACAGAGAGCGATGTGCTCAGTGATGATTTCACTGGTACCACAGCCGTAGTAATGGCCTATGATGATCCTGTCGGACCTGCCAAGGCATTAGCCAAATTCGCAGATGATCATGATAAATTCGTTATCAGGTCAGCCGTTCTTGAAGGGGAAAAGTTAGGGCCGGAAGGGCTCAAGGCTCTCTCCAAGCTGCCGAGCAAGGAAGTACTCCTGTCTCAGCTGCTCTCCGTGCTCAACGGCGTGCCCACCGGCCTCGTCCAGGTTCTCTCAGGAGTGCCGCGGACGTTTGTTTATGGCCTGCAGGCTCTCAAGGATCAGAAAGAACAGGCAGAAAATTAGACTGCCGCCGGGTTTTTTACGAACTATTTACTTACGAGGTATACACAAATGGCTGTAACAAAAGAAGACGTAATTGAGTTTATCGCTAATATGTCAGTACTCGAGCTCTCCGAGCTCATCAAGGAATTCGAAGAGAAATTCGGCGTTTCCGCAGCCGCCCCGGTAGCCGTAGCCGCCGCCGGCGCAGCCCCCGCCGAGGCCGCCGAGGCCGAAGAGAAGACGGAATTCGACGTTGTTCTCGCCGGAGCCGGTGATCAGAAGATCAAGGTCATCAAAGAGGTTCGCGCCATCACCAGTCTCGGTTTGAAAGAGGCCAAGGCCCTGGTCGAGGATGCTCCCCAGCCGATCAAGGAGGGCGTCACCAAGGAAGAGGCCGAAGAGATCAAGAAGAAGATCGAAGAAGTTGGCGGTACCGTGGAAATCAAGTAGACCAGATATACCCGGCACTCTTTTCGGAGTGCCTTTCGTTTTCGGAGACACGCTACGGGCTACGCCGCGTAGCGTGTCGTATTTAGGGAGTTCAAGAAGAAGTTGTATTGCAAAAGATCGTAGTTATAGTGGTTTGTGACGAATTTTGCTGCTGTCAGCGTTGAGCTTAAATTTTTCTGCATAGGGCCACATCATGATCCTCTACTCCAGAAACAGAACATCTTCTTTTTTGTGTTTTCTCCTGCACTGCACGTACACGCAGCATATGGGTCCCGGCTCATTTTTTCCCACCTAACCAGTTTACACATCATACAGTAACGCTTTTTGTTGTATCCTACTGTATTCATAAATAAAACGATCTATAGGCACCCTCGAGGACGAAATATGGAACGAATCAGAAAAAAATTTGCCACTGTTGAAAATATCATTGAGCCTCCTCATCTGATATCCATGCAGAGGAAATCCTACGAGAAATTTCTGCAAATGGACCGTGAGCCCGGGGAGCGCGAGGATTATGGTCTTCAGGCAATTCTCAAGAACATTTTCCCCATTAACGACTTTAATGGAATGTGTTCTCTTGAATACGTCAAGTACAAATTTGGCGAACCGAAATATACTGTTGAGGAATGTGTCCAGCGGGGAATGACCTATGATATCCCGCTGAAAATAGTGGTGCGTCTTCTCACATTTGACGTTGACGAAGAAACTGGGGTACAGACCATTCGGGACATCAAGGAACAGGAGGTCTATCTCGGTGCTCTGCCGCTGATGTCCAGGGACGGCGTCTTCGTCGTCAACGGCACTGAGCGTGTCATTGTTTCACAGCTGCAGCGTTCTCCGGGGCTTTTTTACACCCATGACAACGGCAAGAGCCACGCCAGCGGCAAGCTGCTCTATTCGGCGAGAATCATCCCCGTTCGCGGTTCCTGGATCGACCTGGAATTCGATATCAAGGATATTCTCCATGTGCGTATCGACAGAAGGCGCAAGTTTCCGGTAACGACGCTGCTCAAAGCCATAGGCTACAACGCCGGAGAACTCCTCGAAGAGTTTTATCCCACCAACGAGATCGTCGTCGACGGCGACGAGTTCAAGATAAGCTATGATGCCGGCACAGCCGTCGGCCAGCGTCTGGAATACGACCTGGTGGACGCCAGGGAAGGCGAGGTACTCGGCAAGAAGGGCAAAAAAATCAGCAAGGTGCTCAGCAAAAAGATCGAGGCGGCTGGAATCGATTATCTGCAGATCTCCCGGGAGGAGGTTCTGGGCAAGATTCTCGCCGCAGACATCGTCAATCCTGCCACCGAAGAAATCCTCTTTTTCGCCAATACCGAAATCACCGAAACCGTGCTCGAGTCTCTGCAGGAGGCCGGAATCCGCAGTGTCCGGGTGCTCTTTATCGATGGTGTCCACTACTCCGACGCCTTCCGCAAGACGCTTGCCCTGGACAAGGTCAATTCCACGGAGGAGGCCCTTCTCGAGATTTATCGCCGGCTCAGGCCCTCGAGCCCCCCGACTTTGGAAGTGGCCCAGTCGTTTTTCGAAAATCTGTTTTTCAATGCCGATCTCTACGACCTCTCCGAGGTCGGCCGCTATAAGATCAATGCCAGGCTGGGGCTCGACATCGACATCAGCCAGAAAGCCCTGACCAGGGAGGATATCGTTGAGTCCATCAAGTACCTGGTACGTCTCAAGGATACCCAGGGCGGAGTTGACGATATCGACCATCTCGGCAACCGCAGGGTGCGCACGGTTGGTGAACTCATCGAAAACCAGTACAGAATGGGACTGGTGCGGATGGAGCGGGCCATCAAGGAGCGCATGACCCTTCAGGATGTTGAAACCCTGATGCCGCACGATCTGGTCAACCCGAAACCGATCTCCGCCGCCATCAAGGAATTTTTCGGCACCTCTCAGCTCAGCCAGTTCATGGACCAGACCAATCCACTCTCCGAGGTCACCCACAAGCGCCGTCTCAGCGCTCTCGGTCCGGGCGGTCTTTCCCGTGAGCGGGCCGGCTTCGAGGTGCGCGACGTTCATCCCACCCACTATGGTCGAATCTGTCCGGTCGAGACACCGGAAGGGCCGAACATCGGGCTTATCGTCTCTTTGGCAACCTACGCCAGGGTTAATCCCTACGGCTTTATCGAGACCCCGTACCGTAAGGTGGAGAATAAAATTGTCTCCAACGATATCAGCTATTTCAGTGCCCTGCAGGAGCAGAAGCACATAATTGCCCCGGCCTCGGTTCAACTCGACGAAAAAAACAGGATCATTCCCGATTCGCTGATAGTCCGCGAAGACGGCGAGGTTGTAACCTCCCTCAGCGAGGCGGTCACCTATATGGATATCGCCCCGAACCAGCTGATAAGTGTCGCCGCCTCCCTGGTGCCTTTTCTCGAAAACGACGACGCCAACCGGGCCCTGATGGGATCGAATATGCAGCGCCAGGCGGTACCGCTTCTGAAAACGTCGGCTCCGCTTGTCGGTACCGGCATGGAGAAATACGTTGCCCGTGACTCCGGTGCCTGTCTGCTGGCCGGCGGCGACGGTGTCGTTGAAGAAGCCGACTCCAACCGTATAGTCGTGCGTTACGATGCGCCCGGCACCGACGGTTACGATACCGGCATAGCCGTCTACCGACTGGAAAAATATAAGAAATCAAACCAGAATACCTGTTTCAACCAGGTGCCATTGGTCCTGCCGGGACAGAAGGTGGAAAAGGGCATGGTCCTGGCCGACGGCCCTTCCTGCGAGACGGGTGAACTGGCCCTGGGCAAGAATATCACCATCGCCTTCATGCCCTGGCGCGGATTCAACTTCGAGGATTCCATTCTCGTCAACGAGCGTCTGCTCAAAGAGGACACCTTCACCTCGGTCCATATCGAGGTCTTCGAAACCATGGCCCGCGACACCAAACTGGGCAAAGAGGAGATCACCCGCGATATCCCCAATGTCAGTGAGGAGACGCTGCGCAACCTCGACGACTCGGGCATTGTCCGCATCGGCGCCGAGGTCAGGGCCGGCGATACCCTGGTCGGCAAGGTGACGCCCAAGGGCGAGACCGTGCTTTCGCCGGAGGAAAAACTGCTGCGCGCCATTTTCGGCGAGAAGGCCCAGGACGTCAAGGATTCGTCGCTGCGAGTGCCTCCGGGCGTCGACGGTGTCGTCATTGATGCCAAGGTTTTTTCACGCAAGGGGGTGGACAAAGACGAGCGGTCACTGATGATTGAAGAGATAGAGATTGAGCGCATCAATCAGGATAAACTCGACGAACTCGCCAGCCTTCGCCGCGGCATCTGTCTGGAGATAGGCGATATCATGGATGGAAGGACGGCCAAGGCGGACATCGTCGCCAAAGACGGTACGATATTGGTCAAGCTCGGAAAGAAAATTGACGGCTCCGTGGCGCCACAGGTAGGTTTCCACGAGTTGAAAAGCGTCGATTTTTCTGAAAAAACGAAGCATACTGAACAGATCGAGGCCATCTATGCGCGCTATGAAAATCAGTCGCGCCTGATACGCGAGCGCTATGACGGCATCATCGACCGCATGAAAAAAGGCGATGATCTGCCTCCCGGCGTCGTCAAAATGGTCAAGGTCTACGTCGCCACCAAGCGCAAGCTCTCCGTCGGTGACAAGATGGCAGGGCGCCACGGCAACAAGGGTGTGGTATCCAGGTTGCTGCCGGAAGAGGATATGCCGTTTTTTGCCGACGGCAAGACCGTCGATATCGTTCTCAACCCCCTCGGCGTCCCCTCGCGCATGAACGTCGGCCAGGTACTGGAGACCCATCTCGGTTTTGCCGCCAAGAAACTGGGTGAACAGCTTGAAAAACTGGCGCAGCAGCAGGCCGCCGACGCCATAAAGGAAAAACTCGGCAAAGTCTATTCCAAGCAGGAGTTCGCGGCCATCGTCGACGGCAAGAGCGACGACGATATCATTTACTGGGCCTGGAGGCACAGGGAAGGGGTGCACATGAGCACCCCGGTGTTCGATGGCGCCGAGGAGAGCCGTATCCGCTCCCTGCTTGTCGAAGCCGGCGTCGATGAGGTCGGCCAGAGCAGGCTCTACGACGGTCTCAGCGGAGAACCCTTCGACAATTTGGTCACCGTCGGCGTCATGTACATGCTCAAACTTCATCATCTGGTAGACAACAAGATTCACGCCCGCTCCACCGGCCCCTACTCCCTGGTGACCCAGCAGCCTCTCGGCGGCAAGGCCCAGTTCGGCGGCCAGCGTCTGGGCGAGATGGAGGTCTGGGCCATGGAGGCTTACGGCGCCGCATATACCCTCAAGGAATTTCTCACCGCCAAATCCGATGATGTCGAGGGCAGAACGACGATGTACGAGCGTATCGTCAAAGGCAACAATTTCCTGACCACCGGCTTGCCGGAATCATTCCATGTCCTGGTCAAGGAACTTCAGGGTCTTTGTTTGAACATGGAGCTCATTGAAGAATAGAGGTATCTCCCGCCCGGTTTTCACCGGGCGGATGTGCATATATCCCCTTGGGGGCACAATCTCTTCATGTCTGGTTGCAGGACCAGGCGCATTAAATAAAACGAAGAAGAGGTGATTACGTGGAAGAGCTATTTAATTTTTTTCAAAAACCAAAATCTCCGATTAAATTCAAGAGTGTCAAGATAACTCTTGCTTCGCCCGAGAAGATTATGGATTGGTCCCATGGTGAGGTGAAAAAGCCGGAGACCATTAATTATAGAACATTCAAGCCTGAACGAGATGGACTCTTCTGCGCCAAGATTTTCGGCCCGGTAAAAGATTTCGAATGCAACTGCGGCAAGTACAAGCGCATGAAGCACCGCGGAGTGGTCTGCGAGAAGTGCGGTGTCGAGGTTATTCAGTCCAAGGTCAGGCGGGAGAGGCTCGGCCATATTAAACTCGCCGCCCCCGTTGCCCATATCTGGTTTCTCAAATCGCTGCCCAGCAAAATCGGCGCGGTTCTCGACATGACGCTGAAACAGCTGGAAAAAATCCTCTATTTCGAACAGTACGCCGTCGTCGAGTCGGATGTCGAGGAGATACCGGTCGGTACGCTTTTCAACGAGGAGAAATATCGCAAGGCGCGGGATGATTATCCCGGTCGTTTCCGGGTGGGTATCGGTGCCGAGGCCATCAGGGACCTTCTTGAATCGAAGAATTTGATCGAGCTCTCCAAGGAGCTTCGCGCCGAGATGTCGGCCACCAATTCCCAGACCAAGAGACAGAAGCTCGGCAAACGCTTGTTTGTGGTCGAGGCCTTTCGTGATTCCGGCAACAAGCCGGAATGGATGGTTCTCGAAGTCATTCCGGTGTTGCCTCCGGATCTGCGTCCGCTGGTCCCCCTGGAAGGCGGTCGTTTCGCCACTTCCGATCTCAACGATCTCTACAGGAGGGTGATCAACCGCAACAACAGGCTCAAGAGGCTGCTGGAACTCGATGCTCCCGATATCATCATCCGCAACGAGAAAAGGATGCTCCAGGAGGCCGTCGACGTTCTTTTCGACAACGGCCGCCGCGGCCGGGTTATTACCGGCGCCAACAAACGGCCGCTGAAGTCGCTGGCCGACATGCTCAAGGGCAAGCAGGGGCGGTTCCGTCAGAACCTGTTGGGCAAGCGAGTCGATTACTCCGGCCGTTCGGTGATTGTCGTCGGTCCTCACCTTCGTCTGCACCAATGCGGTATTCCGAAGAAAATGGCATTGGAACTTTTCAAGCCCTTTATCTACAACAAGCTCGAGAGCAGAGGTTACGTCACCACCATCAAGAGTGCCAGAAAGATGGTGGAGAAAGGCACCAAGGAGGTCTGGGACGTCCTCGATGAGGTGGTTACCGAGTATCCGGTGATCCTCAACCGCGCTCCGACCCTTCACCGTCTCGGCATGCAGGCCTTCGAAGCAGTGCTTATCGAGGGCAAGGCCATCCAGCTGCATCCGCTGGTGTGCATGGCCTTCAACGCCGACTTCGACGGCGACCAGATGGCCGTGCATGTGCCGCTGTCGGTTGAAGCCCAGGTCGAGGCCAGGGTGCTGATGATGTCCACCAACAACATTCTCTCGCCCGCCAACGGCGAGCCCGTCATCATTCCCTCCCAGGACATCGTCCTCGGCCTCTACTACATGACCCGGGAGCGGATCAACGCCAGGGGCGAGGGCAAAGTCTTCGCCGACGCCAATGAGGCCCGCATTGCCTACGACCATGGAGTCGTCGACCTGCAGGCCAAGGTCAAGGTACGCAAGCAGGGGGAGATCTTCGAAACCACCATCGGCCGAATCATCCTCGGAGAATTGCTGCCATCTTCCATCCCCTTTGCCGAGATCAACAAGGTGATGAGCAAAAAGGCGCTGGCCAAGCTCATCGACTTCACCTATCGTCATGCCGGTACGAAGGAAACGGTCATACTCGCCGACCGGCTCAAGGACACCGGCTACGAATACGCCACCCGTGCGGGAATATCAATCTGCATCAATGATATGAAGATTCCCCTCCAAAAGGAGGATCTTGTCGAGAGCGCCGAAAAACAGGTTCTCGATGTTGAGCAGCAGTACAACGACGGACTCATCACCTCTGGTGAAAAGTACAATAAGGTGGTCGATATCTGGTCGAAGGTGACCGAGGAAGTCGCCAACGAGATGATGGATGAGATCAAGGTCGACTATTTTCGCGACAAGGACAACAATGTGGTTGAGGCGCCGAGTTTCAACTCCGTCTTTATCATGGCCGACTCCGGCGCCAGGGGCTCGAGGGATCAGATCCGTCAGCTCGCCGGCATGCGCGGGCTCATGGCCAAACCTTCGGGAGCCATCATCGAGACGCCGATCAAGGCCAATTTCCGTGAAGGTCTTGACGTGCTCGAGTACTTCATCTCCACCCACGGCGCCCGTAAAGGTCTTGCCGATACGGCGCTGAAAACGGCCAACTCCGGGTATCTGACCCGAAGGCTGGTTGATGTCGCCCAGGAATCGACGATCATCGAGAAGGACTGCAATACCCTCGACGGCATTATCGCCGAACCGCTGCTCGACGGCGGCGAAATCATCGTCCCACTCGGCGACCGCATACTCGGCAGGGTGGCGCTTGACGATATCGTTGATCCCTATACCGATGAGGTCATCGTCGCCGAAGGCCAGGAAATTACCGAAGACACCGTCACCGCCATAGACAACGCCGGCATTGACCGTGTGCTGATCCGTTCCGTGCTCACCTGCCGTTCGCGGCGCGGCGTTTGTGCTCTGTGCTATGGTCGCGACCTGGGCAGGGGGCATATGGTCAACAGGGGTGAAGCCATCGGCGTCATCGCTGCCCAGTCCATTGGTGAGCCGGGCACCCAGCTGACCATGCGGACCTTCCATATCGGCGGTACCGCCAGTCGATCCGTCGAGCAGGCGGAACTTCGCACCCAGCGGGGGGGTACCGTTACTTTCAGGAACCTCCATTCCGTCGTCAATGACCAGGGCATCAAGATTGTCATGAACCGTAATGCCGAAATCGTCATCACCGATGATCTCGGGCGCGACCGCGAAAAGTTCAAGGTCAACTACGGGGCCCAGATTCTCGTACAGGAGAAAGATGAAGTCGAGGCCGGGACCATTCTCGCCGACTGGGATGCCTATACCATTCCCATCGTTGCCGAGGTAGGCGGCGTCATCAAATATGGTGACATACTCGAGGGTATTACCATGCAGGAGAAGGTCGACGCCGTCACCGGCAAGGCCTCCAAGGTGATCATCCACAGCGCCGGCGGTGCGCAGCTCAACCCGCGGGTAACCGTCAAGAACGAGCGGGGCAAGACGCTCAAACTTCCCAACTCCGAGGTATTCGCCCGCTACAGCCTGCCGGTGGGTTCGATTATCTCCGTGGGCGAGGGAGCTCAGATCAAGCCGGGAACCGTCGTCGGCAAAATTCCAAGGGAATCCTCCAAGACCAAGGATATCACCGGCGGTCTGCCGCGTGTGGCCGAACTCTTCGAGGTTCGCAAACCCAAGGAGCCGGCGATAATCACCGAGATCGACGGTCGGGTGAGCTTCGGCAAGGAACTGAAGGGCAAGCGTCGGGTCGTCGTCACCCCGGAGCACGGCGAGCCGCAGGAGTACCTGGTGCCCAAATCCAAGCATCTCATCGTCCATGAAGGCGACTATGTGCAGGCCGGTGAGCCGCTGATGGAGGGAACCATCGTTCCCAACGACATCCTCAAGGTACTGGGCGTCAAGGAGCTGGCCAAATTTCTCGTCAACGAGATCCAGGAGGTCTACAGGCTTCAGGGCGTGCGCATCAACGACAAGCACATCGAGGTCATCGTCCGCCAGATGCTGCGCCGGGTCATGATCACCGCTTCCGGCGACTCGAAGTTCATGATTGGCGAACAGGTCGAGTGGTGGAAGTTCGAAGAGGAGCGGGACCAGCTCTTTGAAAAAGGGCTTACCCCCCCCGTTGCCGAACCGCTGCTTTTAGGCGTGACCAAGGCGTCTTTGTCAACGGAGAGTTTCATCTCGGCGGCTTCCTTCCAGGAAACCACCAAGGTGCTCACCAATGCCGCCATGGCCGGCAGGATCGACGAGCTGGCCGGGCTCAAGGAAAATGTTATCATGGGACGGTTGATATCTGCTGGAACCGGCCTGGATCCGGATGTGTGAGAGGGAAAATGACAGAGAAGGAATGTTTTTATTCTTGACAGTGAAGTTTCGATGAGGTAAGTATGTCTTCTTTCGTGCTGCGATCAGCGCGGATCATGAGACGGTGTTTCGTCGGAAATACGTATTTAAGGTGAATCGAACAGGAGCAGTAGAGACGATGCCAACTATTAACCAACTCGTAAGGCAGGGAAGGAAGAAAATCGTCAAGAAGACGAATACCCCGGCCTTGAAAGGATCGCCTCAAAAAAGGGGCGTGTGCGTCAGAGTCTATACCACAACCCCGAAAAAGCCTAACTCCGCCCTGAGAAAAGTGGCCAGGGTCAGGCTGACCAACGGTATTGAGGTTACGTCATATATTCCTGGAATCGGACATAATCTTCAGGAGCACTCCGTCGTTTTGATCAGAGGCGGCAGGGTCAAGGATCTTCCCGGTGTCCGCTATCATATCGTACGCGGAACCCTTGATACCCTGGGTGTTACCGACAGACGTCAGGGTCGATCTAAATATGGTGCCAAGCGCCCGGCTTAGGGCGGATGGCGTTAAAAGAGGAATACAATGTCGCGAAGAAGATTAATAGAAAAACGACCGATTGATCCTGATCCACGATATAACAGCGTGCTGGTGAGCAAGTTCACCAATGGGCTCATGGAGAGGGGAAAAAAGAGCCTGGCCCAGCGTATATTCTACGATGCCATGGATATTGTCTCTGCAAAAGCAACGGAAGAGGATCCTCTTACCGTCTTCGAAGAGGCCATGGAGAAAGTTAGGCCCAAGGTTGAAGTCAAATCTCGAAGAGTGGGCGGCGCAACCTATCAGGTACCCATGGAAGTGCGACAGACCAGGCGAAACGCCCTGGCTATCCGCTGGATTATAGCCTTTGCCAAATCCCGCTCCGGCAGATCGATGGCCGACAAGCTGGCCGCCGAACTGCTGGACGCCTACAACAACCGAGGGGCTGCAGTCAAAAAACGTGATGATACGCATAGAATGGCCGAGGCCAACAAGGCGTTTGCGCATTATCGCTGGTAACAGCTGAGGGCACTTTGCCCTGGTGGGCAGACGTCACGAAAAGTAAACTTCAAGGAAATGACTGATGGCTGCCCGCAAGGATTTGAAGGTAGTGCGCAATATAGGCATAATGGCCCATATTGACGCCGGCAAGACGACTACAACCGAACGGATTTTATATTACACGGGCCGGTCTTACAAGATCGGCGAGGTTCACAACGGCAATGCCGTCATGGACTGGATGGAAGCAGAGCAGTTGCGGGGAATTACCATAACCTCCGCAGCTACATCCTGTTTCTGGGACGATCATAAGATCAATATCATAGACACACCCGGGCATGTCGACTTCACCGTTGAGGTTGAGCGGAGCCTGAGGGTGCTCGACGGCGTTATCGGCGTGTTCTGTGCTGTCGGCGGAGTGGAGCCGCAGTCGGAAACGGTCTGGCGACAGGCGGACAAGTATCACATACCGCGAATCGCCTTCGTCAACAAGATGGACCGTGTTGGAGCAGACTTCGAGCGTTGTCTGCAGATGATGGCCAAAAAACTCGGCGCCAATCCGGCGGCCGTGCAGATCCCGGTAGGAAAAGAAGCGGGATTCACAGGCATCATCGACCTTATAGATGAGAGAATGCTTGAATTCAGCGAGCAGTCTCTTGGCCAGGAAGTCGTGAGAAAGGACATTCCTGCCGAATACAGAGAATCATTCTCGGCCGCACGTATGGCACTCCTCGAGAAGTTGGCCGACTTCGATGAGGGGGTCATGGAAAAATATTTGGAAGATACCCACGTATCTGCGACTGAGATATATAGTGCTCTTCGAAAGGCTACGCTCAATCTGGACCTGGTTCCGGTTTTTTGCGGCAGTGCTTTCAAGAACAAAGGCATACAGCCTCTTCTTGACGGAGTGGTCCGCTATCTGCCGTCGCCGCTGGATGTTGCCAGCATCGACGGACTCGACAAGGATGGAGAGATCATTCACAGACAGGCAAGCCCGGATCTGCCGTTTTGTGGACTGGTCTTCAAGCTGATGAGCGATGCCTTCGTCGAACATCTGGCCTTCATACGCGTCTATTCAGGAGCGCTGAAGCTGGGCGACAAGGTTTACAACCCGGTCAAGAAGAAAAAGGAAAAGATCGGCAAGCTTCTCAAGCTCCACGCCAATAAACGCGAGGAGGTGGAGGAGATCGGCACCGGCGACATCGGCGCCATTGTCGGCTTGAAATTCACCACCACCGGCGATACGCTCTGTGAAAGCGGAGATTTCATTGTGCTCGAAAGCATGGAATTTCCAGAGCCGGTGATAGGCATTGCCATCGAGCCCAAGAGCAAGGCCGAAGAGAAGAAGCTCGCAGAAACCTTGGAGAAGATAGCCCTGGAGGATCCCTCGTTTACCATCTCCGTGGACGAGGATACCGGTCAGACGATCATCAGAGGAATGGGCGAGCTTCATCTGGAGATAATCGTCGACCGGCTGCTCAGCGACTTCAAGGTTTCGGCAAATGTCGGCAAGCCTCAGGTCGCCTATAAGGAGACTATCTCCGCTACAGCCACGGGCGAAGGCAAGTTCGACCAGTTGACCGGCGCCAAAGGTCAATATGGTCATGTGAAGATTGAAATTGAACCGTTGCCCCGCGGAGCCGGCTTTGAATTTGTCAGCAAGGTCGACA
>JBEPWT010000067.1:0-14614 GCA_041642275.1 Desulfopila sp.
GGTCCTACGCTGTAGGATAAAATACATATGCACGTTACTACAGCGTGGTACTCCTACCGTGTGTGTCATTAACTCCTACTTTGTATGTATCGTATTCTCGCCAAAAACACAAGGAAAAAGGGCTATTTTTTTTACCTCGGAAAGTTTTTTCTTCACCGGCAATAGGAGTTTGTGGGAATGCATAATGTATCGCATATATATTTGAAAAAAGACCTAATATTTATATTTGAAGGCTCGATCCAATGAAAATCGGCTTCTGTAAAGCCGCTTTCCGAGACGGTGAAATCGACAAAATTTGCAAAGGCATTTCAGACGGATGCGATGGATGTGGATAATGTGCAAAAGAACTATATGAGGGGCGAAAAGGTGTTTCGGTTGGAGAGAAAAAAAATCGCCTTTCCGCGCGAAGGTGCAAGGGCTTGCATTGACGACAGTAAAAACCTGTATAATGACAGTGTGATAGATATGCAGTTTTCCATGCTGGCCCGCCAGTCTTCCGACCAGTGGTGGCACTTCGTGCCGCCAGGAATGATTCGCTCATTGTTTCCAAGGTCCGGGGCGGTGTCTGTGATCGGCTCAGTGGGGGGTGGACGAAAGACAAAGTCCCTATTTGCATTTATACATTGGCGTAAAAAGGTGATAAGATACTTTCCAGGAGTACAGCACTGAACCCGGTGTTTTTCCGGCTGCCATCCCGCCGACGACTCTCCGGAAGAGAGAGGCACCCATGGCGGGCCGACTGCGTGGCATGATCGACTGGAAAAAAAGTTCCCGGAATGACAGCGAACGGCGGCGGAGGCCGGTCTGAAGGTGTTGCAGCCATGGGCAATTGCCCATACCGACCGTCTGTGAGCGAGCTGCTGCCGACATTTTTTCCGACACCGGCCCAGGCGGGATCCCTTGAGCTTCGAGTCTATACTATGGCTTCTTCAGGTTCTTCCGGCAAAAAAGATATAGACCGCCACCGATTGGAGTTGACCCAGTTTGCCGTCGATAATGCCGCCGAATCAATCTTCTGGATCGATAAAAAGAGAAGGTTCATATATGTTAATGATGCGGCCACGGAGCATCTTGGGTACAGCCGCGAGGAGTTGCTGCAGATGAGAGTTGAGCAGGTCGACCCCCGCTTCAATGAGGAAATCTGGCCTTCTCACTGGGAAAAAGTTAAGAGTCGGCGCAAGGTCTCCATCGAGTCGGAACATCGGCGCAAGGATGGATCAATGATTCCCGTTGAGATCAAGGTCAGCTATCTCAAGCTTGATTCCACTGAATTTCACTGTGCCTTCGCCAGGAATATATCGGAGAGAAAAAAGGCGGAAGAGGTTCTTCTGAAAAGTGAAAGCAGGTTGCGCAAAACCCTCGATGTGACTTCCGATGGTGTCTGGGACCGAAATCTGCGTAGCGGTGATGTCTACTACGGCGCTAAATGGGCGACGGTTCTCGGCTACACGGAAGAGGATCTGCAAACAGGAAGAATTACATGGGAAGGTCTTCTACATCCCGACGACCGGGAAAAGACCCTCCAGGCCCTGCGCGATCACTTTCAAGGACGTACGGAAAACTACGAAGCCGAGTTCAGATTGAAGAATGCCGCCGGCGGCTGGCAGTGGATCCACGCCCGCGGGCAGATCATTGAATATGATCATGCGGGTAGCCCTCTGCGTTTTGTTGGTACCCATACGGATATTACCGCCCGCAAAATCATGGAAGAGTCTCTGTTGAGAAATACCGAGGAGACAAAATTGTTCGCCTACTCCGTGGCCCACGACTTAAAGAGTCCGGCGGTGGCTATCCGCGGACTTGCCGAAAGATTCAGGCAGAAATTGCCGGATCTGCCGAAGAATGCCATGTTGATGTACTGTGATAGAATTATCGATTCCGCCGGACAAATTGTCGATTTAGTCGAAAAGATAAATGATTTCATTTCCTCCAAAGAAACTGCGCCCACCTTCGAAAATATCCCCGTCAAAGATGTTGTACGGACCAGCAGAGAGGAATTCAAGGCTCAACTGCAGTACAGACACATCGTCTGGAATGAATTTTCAGAGAATCCGACCATTCGTATGGACCGCTCCTCCATTGTACGTGTTCTCAGAAACCTCATCGAAAATGCCTTGAAATATGGAGGTCCGCAGCTGAGTAAAATATCCATAGGCTATCAGAATACCCCCGGTTATCATGTTATTTCCGTACGCGATGATGGGGTCGGTATGAAGGTGGAAGATTCAGAGCGCATCTTTCGCCCCTTTGAGAGAAAAAACAGCTCTGCGGAGCAGACCGGATCAGGCCTCGGCCTTGCCATAGTCAAGGAAATCGCCAATCGTCATAAAGGTGAAGTTTGGATGGAGCCGAACCGGAAACGAGGCGTCAAGTTCTGCTTCGCCATCTCCAAGGACCTTTGAGAGACCGCATGCCCGGTGTTGCAGGAAATATTCGGCTTATCAGGAAGTGATAAGCTCGTGAAAAGTCATCGAAGTCGCCGGGATGGGCTCTGGAAAACAGGAAGTGATGCAAAGGAGTTTGAGTAATGCATATTATCATGGATTTATGTGTCGTTCCCCTCGGTGTGGGAATCTCTGTTTCCCCTTATATTGTGGCCTGTCATGAGGTTTTGACCGAGGCTGGCCTCAAAACCGAGCTGCATGCCTATGGCACCAATGTAGAAGGAGAGTGGGATGTCGTCATGGCTGCGGTGAAAAAATGCCATGAGCGGGTTCATGAAATGGGGGCGCCGAGAATCACCACAACACTAAAGATGGGTACCCGCATCGATCGGCCCCAGAGCATGGCTGATAAAATAAACAGCGTTGTCCGGCTGCGGCAGGAGAAAACATGAGCAGGGCGCTGGCTGTTGAGACTCCTAGGCCCAGAGATTGAGCTTGGGGTTGTCGGCAAAACCGCGCAGGATGTCGCCGCGGGTAACGATGCCTGCGAGTTTTTCGTCCTCGATCACCGGCATGGCGTCGAGATGGTAATAGGCCATGACGCGCGCTACTCTGCGGATATCGCTTATGGCAGCGGTGGAGTAGGTCTCCTCGGCCATGACCTCATTCACAGACAGGTTGCGGTTTACTTCTATTACGTCATCGCTGATGTTGATGCGGCTGAGAATATCCCTGTCGGAGACCATACCCAAAACGTTTCTCGAACCGCTGGTGACCACCAGCTGGCGAATATTGCTCTGCTTGAGCATTATCCAGGCGTCATAGAGTGAGATGTCTCTGGTGATGGTGGATACGGGCGAGGACATTATCTGAAAGATATGGACCAGCGGTTCAACCATATTTTCCCGGTTGATGTAGCGCTGGTAACTGCGCATGGCCTGGGCGTTTTCCGGTGAGATCTCAGCAGACTGTTTTTCGCTCTTCACCGCTCGTACGGCACGGCCCCTTTCGACCCTTCTGTTGGCGACGAGATCTTCGAGCTTCCCCTGAAAGTGCAGACCGTCAACTCCATGGACATAGAACATGAAAACAATCTCCCCGGACGTGTGCCCTGTGTTTGAGAAGGTGAGAGTTCGATACCTTTATTCCCTCGGACGTGCCGGTACATCGATTGACAAGAGATTTCCTCTTCTGCATAGGATTTTTTCCCGGCTTGAATAATGATATTTAGAGTAGCTCCTTGTCGTTCACCGAAGACGTACCCTCGGGGATTCTGAAAATCAAGAAATAGGTGACGCCCGTAGCCAGAAGTACGACTCCCGTCGCAAAAACGTACATCGGCGCCAGTTCGTCGTAATCGAGTACGATAACCTTCCGGGCAATGGCCATAAGAGCGGTGGAGAGGACGATTTTGACATGAATGACATCATCGCGCAGATAGAGGATGATATTTTGGAAAATCTCTATGGCGATGAGGACGACCATGAAGGCGCCGAAGGTGGCGAGGATGTCGCCAATGGTGAGGATGAATTGGGGGGGAGACGTGAGCCGCTGGTAGAGGGTCCAGCCGACATCGACGACGCCTGAGATAATGACCACTACCATCAACAGCGCCAAAGTCTTGAGGCTGAGGTGTATTATCCTTTTTAACAACCAGAGAAAAGGGTCCTCCGAATGGATGAGTTTCATGCTGTTTCGCCCCTCTGGAGTTTGACAGGAGACAGGAAACCGTCGGGTTTGACGGCCAAGACGCTGCAGGTGATCTGCGAGAGAATCTTTTCGGCCTTGTTGCCGATGAGCAGGCCGGGAACGCCAGCCCGGGCAAGAGTTCCCATGACAAGCATATCGGCTTTCAGGTCTTTGATGGCGGTATTGATGACCGTTGTGGTTTCTCCCTGGAGCAGGTGGATATTTTCAGGAGGAACGGAGATGGCTGTTTCGGCAAACAGCCGTTTTAGCGAGGAGCGGCTTTTTTGCCGTATCTCCTCCTTGATGGAAGCTATCTGCTCGTCGCTCATATTGAATCGCGGGGCACGCATCATGGCCTCGTATTCAAGATGCAGGGCGTGAAGATAGTGGGCTTCCCCCTGTTCCTGTCGGGCAAACGAATGGGTCAGCTCAACAATCTTGCGATTAAGCCTGATGTTTTCTTCCTGATCGCTGCCGAGATCCAGAGCTGCCAGGATGCGTTGAAAACTACCGCCCTCCCGGTTGCGTATGACCCAGACCGGGCAGGGGCATTTGCGAAAAAGACGCATTGACAGCTGGTCGGTATCGAGCACGTTGATGTCGCTTTTGATGACCAGATCGTGAGCGTCGCGCAGGACTTTGGTGATGACGGCTATAAAATCCCTGCCCTCCAGTATGGCGGTTGTCGTTTCGATCTGTGTCCAGTCGCCGCGTTGTAAAAAAGTGTCCACCTCCTCCTGGAGGTGTTCTTTGGCCAGATGGGCCATATGTTTCGTTGTCGGTGAGACGATTTTACTGAATTGTTCTATGAAACTTTCGTCGAGCAGACTGGCGATACAGACCCTGGCATTGTTTTGTCGGGCGAGGGTACGGACTCTCTCGGCTGTCCTCTCTTCTGCACCATGATTCGCACCGAGGATATATAAGATGTTTTTGAAGCGTTGCATAGGCCAGGTCCTTCGTTGCCGGATTGGTGTTGTGCTCATGCTGCCGGAACACTTTCGCCGCTGACGGTATGTTCACAAATATAGTGACAATTGATGCAAATGCCACAAAGAAATGGCTCCCCTCCATCTTTGTAAGATACAGGAATCATGATCTTGTTTTACTCAGACAGGCGAGAGGGACAAGAAATGCGACGATGACGATCAGCAATATGGCGGGAACGAGCCAGGTTGCCGCGATCTCGACAGCACTGCAAAAAAAGACTCTCATAACAGTACCCTGCGGAAAATGGTCATGATCCCTGATACTCAAGTTATGGTGATATCACCGGTTCGGAGAAAAAAGAATGCGGGCAGATTATATGCCAAGCAATACTGACCAGTCGGCAAGGTAGACGACGGCGACATAGCGCAGCGTCTTGCCGATGCCCACCAGGAGAAAGAAGAGCATGAAGGGTACCTTCATTACTCCGGCGATGAAGGTAAGGGCGTCGCCGCCCAGTGGCAGCCAGGCAAAAAGCAGAGACCAGACACCGTAACGCTGAAACCATGATTGCATTTTGGCGATTTGCTCCTTTTTAAAATAGAACCAGCGGCGGTCCTGGTATTGGAGAAGGAACCGCCCCAGGCACCAGTTGACGGCGGCTCCAAGGGTGTTGCCCAGGGAGGCGACGATGATGAGCAGCAGCGGGGATTCACCCTGACGCACCAGGGCGAAGAGGACAACCTCCGAGTAGAAGGGCAGGATGGTGGCGGCCAGAAAGGCCGAGGAAAACAGCAGCAGGTAGGAAACCATGACTCAGGCCCCCAGGGAGTCTCTGCTTTTGGCTTGACGTGTCAGCCACCGGAAAAGACGCAGCTGCGCCGGCAGGAAACACAGATACTCAGGGTGCCACTGGACACCGAGAATAGCACGGCCGTCGGCTGCTTCAATTGCCTGGATGATGTGATCGCCATCAAAAGCGACGGCGGACAGCTGGTCGGCCACCTCGGCAATCGCCTGGTTGTGCAGGCTGTTGACGAGAATGTGTGACTTGCCGAAGATGTTGGCGAGTCGGCAGGTTTTTACCATGGAAACCCTCTTTTTGGGCAGCAGGCTCCAGCTGTTCGAAGTCCTGACGCGCAATGATCGCACAGATATATAGAGGCTGCCGCCCATCACCGTGTTGATCAGTTGATGTCCTCTGCAGATTCCCAGCAGCGGCAGGCCGGCGCCTAGGGCAAAGTCAATGCATCTGCTTTCCATTGTGTCCCGATCCCGGTCGTAACGGCCCTCCGCCTGGGGGGCCTCGCCGTAGAGGGCCGGATCGATGTCGTCTCCGCCGCTGATGACCATGCCGGCTAGGCTGTCGAGGTCGATATCGTCTCCCACTTTTATCCGGATTGGCTGCGCTCCGCTGAGCCACAGGCTGAGACGTATGCATAACCAGGATGGCGAGAATCTTTTGCTGTTGCCGGTTACCCCGACAGCAGGCCGTTTGCTATTTTTTCGAGTTCGTTGTGCCATGATGCTTGGTATTTCACGAAAAATCTGGGAGTTAGTTTTTGTGCTCAGTTTCAGGGCAAAGGCACGGTGCCTCCAGAGAGTCCAAGACCCGGGGATGGATTTTTTGCAGCAGATCCTGGCGGTAAAGATATGGACACGGTTTGCCGTAGGGAAATTCCATGCACTGCCGTGGTCTGGCCGTATGTATCGAGCATCGCCTGTTGAGCACTCCGTTGCGCAGGAAAATACAGGAGCCGTCATCCCGGGTCTTGAAGGTGTTTTTGCCCTGGATAAACCGTTTTCTCACCTCGCCGTCGCTTATGTCGAAAAGTCTGGCAATTCTGTTGATATCCAGTGCATCGACAAACAACATCGAGCCAGGTAGCCTGTAGCAGCAGTAGCCCGGGCAGAAGTTGCAGTAGGTGCTGTGGTCGAGAAATTCAAAAGATGCGGAACTGTCGCTCATGTTCTGTTTTCCTGCTGTGTGAAATATACCGGCGGCTGCGGTGCAAAATCCCAAGACTAGGAGTCCTAGACATACCAGCGGCAGAGGTTTTAGTAAACCCTTTCCGGCAATGAGAAACAGTCCGGCCGGCAATATGGCCGAGTGGGCCTCTAGTGACTGAAATGTTATATTTTTATATGAACTTACGCACTTGAGGGTGCAAATATTTTGAAATTTCCTGGGCTGCTCTTCTCTTTCTCTGCAATCTATTATATAGTCAGAAATAGTGAACCCCGGAAAACTCTTTGCTCCATTTTCTCTTCCTGCAAATCAGTGGTGCTCACGTGAAGAAGACAGCGGCAAAAGGTGACCATAGGCGTTGTTTCCCCGGCGGCCGTTCCCTTTTCCTGTGGAACTTGCCGCTGCTTGTCTGCGTGTTGCTTTTATGCTGGCAGAACGTCTCTGCCTCGGAAAAAATTACAATTGCGGCAATTTATCCGGTAACCGGAAAGGCGGCCCTGGCCGAGGATGACATGGGAAAAATGGTCAATCTTGCCATCGGCTCTGTCAATAGCCGGGGAGGGGTGCTGGCCAGACAGATTGAACTGGTTGTCATCGATAACATGAGTACGCCGATCGGCTCTGCTCAGGCGGCCCATAAGGCGGTGGAGCAGGGCGTTGCCGCAGTGATCGGCGGCATCAGGAGTTTGCACTCGCTGGCCATGGCTCCTATTCTGCAAAAGGCCGGCATACCCATGATTACACCGCTATCGACCAATCCGCGGGTTACTCTAACAGGCGACTATATTTTCAGGGTATGTTTCCTTGACCGCCGCCAAGGCCGAACCATGGCCCTGTTCGCCAGAGAAGAACTCGGCGCTCAAACTGCCGCCGTGGTGACCAATATCGACGAGGAATACAGCATAGAGCTTGGAAAATACTACAGGGAGAGCTTTGAGCAGGCAGGAGGCAGGGTGGTCGCGGATCTTCGCTATCGTGATGATTCCACCGACTTTTCTACCCTGCTGTCAGAGTTGAACCGGCATGGACCCGAAATTGTCTATCTGCCCGGATACAGCCGCGACAGCGGCCTTTTTGTCAAACAGGCCAGAGCCCTGGGCATTTCTTCCACATTTCTCGGCGGCGATGGCTGGGAAGGGATCGCCGCCTATGCAGGTATCGCGGTTGACGGCAGTTATTTTACCGTCCCCTGGCACCCCGTTGTCGACCAGGAACAGAGTCGCAATCTGAAAGAAAGATATTACAGGCTTTATGGATCGACCCTGGACAGTTTCAGCAGTCCGCTGGTCTATGACGCGATCATGGTATTGGTCGAGGCCATGAGCAGGGCCGGCAGCACCGATGGTAAAAAGGTAAGAGATGCCCTTGCTTCCATTGAATCCTACCAGGGAGTTACCGGGGAGATCGGGTTTGATGCCAATGGCGACCCGAAATGCAAACAGGTGATCATCATCAAATTTGAGAAGACCAGGTCGAGTATAGTCAAATTTCTTCGCTCCTGAGACAGGTGCGGCCCGAGGGCAAACGGAATTATTGGTTCTTCCATGAAATTCACCAGCCTCAAAGTAAAAATCAACGTCGTTTTTCTGACGACGGCCACATTTGCCCTGTTTTTCTTTCTCGCCCTCATCTATCCGCTGGAAGATAAGCGCTACGACAATCGTCTCAATAATATCAACATTCTGCTCGATACAATTTTCAAAGAGGAGCACAACAGCCTGGCAAACCAGATGTTTGCCGATCAGGGTATGGCCCTGAAGGCGACAATCGCTGCTATTGATAATATAGTACCCGAGATCGAGAGGGTATGCCTCTACGATAGAACCGGCAACATGCTCTTGTGTTCGGGCAACACCTTCTACCATTTTATCAAACCCGCTGAAGTCCTGGACGATCCGGTGGACTCTCATTTTCGCGAGATTGACATCGGCGAGAGAACCTATTCCTTATATCTCAACGATATCTTTGCCATAGGGGAAAGGATCGGTTTTCTCGCAGTCTACTATAACATGGAGCATATTCTCCGGGAGCGCGACAGGCTGTTTTACATCATCTCCTTTCTGCTTTTCGGGTCGATGGTCTTGATGGCCATCCTCTTCAATCACTTCCTGTCCAGGTCGGTTATACAGCCGCTCGTCGACCTGCGAAACGGCATTCGGCGCGTCGAAATGGGAAGCCTCGGAGAAAGAATCGTCATCTCTTCGACGGACGAAGTCGGCCAGATCAGCGCTGCCTTTAACGATATGTCGGAAAAACTCCTTCTCCATAAGAAGGAGATAGACAAGCATCGGGAAAATCTCGAAGAACTGGTCAATGAGCGCACGAGGGAACTGCTTGTCGCCAAGGAACTTGCCGAGAAGGCCAACAGGGCCAAAGGAGAGTTTCTTGCCAATATGAGCCATGAGATACGTACGCCCATGAACGGCGTCATCGGTCTGACAACACTGCTGCTCGATACCGACCTCAATGAAACGCAGCTGCACTATGTCCGTACTCTTCGCTCCAGCAGTGAATCACTGCTGCGAATAATCAACGATATCCTCGACTTCTCCAAAATCGAAGCCGGGAAGATGAAACTCGAGTCACTCAGATTCGATCTGAGGCAGTTGATCGATGAGTTCATCGATATGAGCTATCTCAGGGCCGAGTCGAAGGGGCTGGATTACAGCTGTTTTGTCGAACCGCAGGTTCCCTCTCTGCTTGTCGGTGACGCCGGCAGATTGCGGCAGGTGTTGTTTAATCTTATGGGAAACGCCATAAAGTTCACCAACAGGGGAATGGTGGGCATGCATGTCGCTTTGCTGGAAGCAGAAAATAACGAGGTCCTCCTGCGTTTTGCCATACGCGATACCGGTATTGGTATTGCAGAAGACAAGAGGGCCGAATTATTCGACAGCTTTACCCAGGCCGATAGCTCCATTACCCGGAAATATGGAGGAACCGGGCTCGGTCTGGCGATTTCCCGGGAATTGTGTATTTTGATGGGCGGGGATATAGGTTTTCATTCCACGGAAGGAGAGGGAACGGAGTTCTTCTTTACAGCCCGGCTTCAGTTGCAGCAGAGGCGAGAGTCGACTCCGGACTGGCTGAAATCGATTCTTGCCGCAAAGATCCTCGTGGTTGACCGGAGCAGCGCAATCCGGCAGGTTCTGCGGCGGTATCTCCAATACTGGGGAGCTTCGGTGGTCGAAGCGGTGACAGGGGACGAGGCCCTGGCGATGCTGCGGCAGCAGGGTCCCGACGGCCGGCCTTTTGACTATCTTTTCATAGGCATGAATCTCCCCGAAAAGAATGGTGTTTATTACGGTAACGCCATTTACCAGGATCATTCCATTGCACCGTTGAAAATGGTACTTATGCACAGTTCTTCCTATAAGGAAGGGGTGAGCGATCTGATCGGCATGCGTTTCAGCGCCTTTCTTGCCAAGCCCATTTGCCATTACAAACTGATCGACTGTCTGCAGCTACTCTTGACGGGCAAACGGCAGGAAGGCGCCATTGCTCAGAAGAAAACCAAGCTTGTCCGGGGTTCTTCATCACTGCGCATACTTCTCGCCGAAGACAACAGCATCAACCAACAGGTGATTATCGGTATCCTGCAGAAAATCGGCTATACCCATATCGATGGAGTCGCCAACGGTAAAGAGGCCATTCAGGCATTGAGGGCCTTTCCCTACAGCCTTGTGCTCATGGATGTGCAGATGCCGGAACTCGATGGTATCGAGGCTACCAGGAAAATTCGCCAGGGGGACTCCGGGGTCAAAGACGGAAATATCCCCATAATCGCCTTGACCGCCCACGCCATGGAGGGGGACAAGGAGCGGTGTATTGCCGCCGGTATGAGCGATTATCTTCCCAAGCCGGTGACCCCGGCAGCACTGGTCGGCATTCTGGATAAATATCTGAGCGTTGCTCCCTCTCCAAAGCATCCGCCTGAAGCATCGGAGGCGGATCTGCAGAGGGAAGGGGAGGCCGGCGATTATGTTTTCCATGTCACTGAACTGGAGAAAAGGGTGCTCAACGACAAGGCGCTGGCAAAGAGTATTGTCGAAAGATTCGTCGTCGACATGGAGCATCAGCTCCGCAGGATCGACACGTGTATCATCGAAAAAGACGATATGCAGCTAAAAAGACAGATCCATAAGATGAAGGGTGCTGTCGCCAATGTTGGTGCCGTTAAAATGCAGCAGGCGATTATAGAAATCGAAAAGAACCTCGAATTGGGTGGGGAACTTCTCGACCTGGATCGCTATGGTGATATAATCGGCCGTCATTTTCAGGAAGTACGTGTAAAAATGAAAGAATATCTTGACCGCTGAGTACGGTTTTTCCGGCAAATTGCGGTGCCTTCGCTTCACCGGTACAATCCTTTCTTTGCAACTCTGCGATACGACGTCCCGCGCTTATGAGCAATTGAGCGTCTGCGCTGTATCTGCGGTCGGCTTTTTTTGATACCTCCGGTCGGCGGCGTACTGGCAGCGGAGAGAATGATTCAACACCTCGGATGCAGACTGGTTATTATCAACTTGAAATACTCATATAAGTGGAGCTATATTGATTTTTCTCGAAATATTGGGCCAGGCCCGCGGCACTTGCCGGAGAGGGCGGTGGCATCGTAATTACCGAAGTAACGCAAGGAGTGAGAGATGGCCGATTTTTTTTATCAGAAACCTCTGCCGCTGGCAGAAGATGAGACCCAGTACCGCAGGATAGAAGGATCTGAAAAATATGTTGCCGTACAAAGATTCAACGATCAGGAGATAGTGGCCATTGAAGGCCAGGCATTGACGCTTCTTGCCCGCCAGGCGCTGCGCGACGTTTCCTTTATGCTTCGCCGTGACCACAACGAACAGGTGGCGAAGATCCTTGACGACCCCGAGGCATCCATGAATGAAAAGGGTGTCGCTCTGGCCTTTTTAAAAAACGCAGAAGTATCGGCCAGGGGAGAGCTTCCCGTATGCCAGGATACCGGTACGGCGATCATCATGGGAAAAAAGGGGCAAAATGTCTGGACCGGCATCAACGACGCCGAAGCCCTCTCCCGCGGCGTATATGAGACCTATACCCAGGAGAATCTGCGCTACTCGCAGACCGTCGCTCTCGACATGTACACCGAGAAGAATACGGGTACCAACCTGCCGGCACAGATAGATCTGTATGCCGAAGAGGGCAGCGAATATACATTCCTCTTCATCGCCAAGGGCGGCGGCAGCGCCAACAAAACCTACCTTTTCCAGGAAACCAAAGCACTCCTCAATCCGGGGAGACTGGTTGACTTTCTTGTCGACAAGATGAAAACCCTGGGCACGGCTGCCTGTCCTCCATACCATCTGGCCTTTGTTGTCGGCGGTACCAGTGCCGAGGCCAACCTTAAGGTGGTTAAACTGGCATCCACCAAATATCTCGACGGTCTGCCTACTTCCGGTAATGAACATGGTCGTGCTTTCCGTGATGTCGAACTGGAAAAAACGCTTCAGAAAGCGGCGGAAGGTTTAGGTATAGGTGCCCAGTTCGGGGGCAAATATTTCACGCATGACGTCCGTATCGTGCGCCTGCCGCGCCATGGCGCCTCCTGTCCTGTGGGAATGGGGGTTTCCTGCTCGGCTGACAGGAACATAAAGGCAAAAATCAATACAAAAGGGTTGTGGATAGAAAAGATGGACAGCGATCCGGGACGTCTGATACCGGAAAGATATCGCCGCAGCCATGATCATGGAGTAAGAATCGATCTGAATAGACCGATGAATGAAGTTCTGGCCGCACTGAGCGAGCACCCGGTGGGGACATCGCTCATGCTGTCGGGCACCATCGTTGTCGGCAGGGATATCGCTCATGCCAAATTCAAGGAGCAGCTCGACAGCGGTAAATCGCTTCCCGAATACCTGAAGAAGCATCCGATTTATTACGCCGGCCCGGCGAAAACACCTGCCGGTAAGCCTTCCGGGTCCTTCGGGCCGACAACGGCCGGCCGCATGGACAGTTATGTCGATCTGCTGCAGTCCCACGGTGGTTCGATGGTCATGATAGCCAAGGGCAACAGATCGCAGCAGGTTACCGATGCCTGTAAAAAACATGGCGGATTCTACCTCGGCTCAATAGGCGGACCAGCTGCAATCCTGGCGGAGGAAAATATCAAAAAAGTGGAATGCATCGATTATCCGGAGTTGGGGATGGAAGCGGTCTGGAAAATAGATGTCGTCGACTTTCCGGCGTTTATTCTCGTTGATGACAAGGGCAATGATTTTTTCAGCGAGCTTATGTAGAGACGCGCAGCCCTGGGAGGACAGCAGGCATTCTTGCGCTTTTCCGGCGGAGAATGTCTATTGGCTGTCCTTCAGCTTTACTGCAACGTCACTCAGCATTTTTCCAACCTCCGGAGAAATGGCGCCGTGCCGGACCAGTTCCCGGCGTTCATGGGAGGCGATTTCAAGATACGTCTTTGCTTTTCTAAGCTCGGCATCGCTGAATTTATCCCGGAGGTATTGCCTGGCCATGCCTCCAACTGTCGCTTCAAATTCATAGCCCCTCTTATAAATAGGGTCGGCCAGAACATAATCGAGAAAATCGCGGCGATTCTTGGTCATGGTCTGCAGTTCTTCCGTGGTGAAGGCGTTTTCGATAAAGGCAATATGCTCCACCAGTGCGTCCAGGTTAGAGGCATTCATTGGCATGGACTTGCGTTCATAGGTAACAGCCCAGGACAGAGCAAGGAGAACGCCAAGGGAAAAAAGCAGCAGGAGAAGAAAGTACCTGTTTTTCAGCAGCAGCCTGGTTCCGCCGATTTCCATGTCCGACTGAATGGACTCAGAGGCCTGGCGCCAGAGGGCGGCGGTTTTTTCCTTGGTGCCGTTTAGAGACTGTCGAGAGGTGTTCGGCAAGTGAGAAAGCCGACCGAGAAACGCCTTCCATTTTTTCGCCGACTTTCCATTTTCAATACTCGGCGAAGAGTCGGTTGACTCAATAATCTGAAGGGTTTCTTCTCTGTCGCCTTCGTGCTCAGCAGAGTCCGGTGGTTCTGGGTCCTTGATGTGGCAGACTGCGCCGACGGCAATGAAGGATCTGCGTATTCGTTCACATGTTTCGAGATCAGCATTTTTTTTGATAACGTAGGTCTGTCCGGAAAACAGCTTGTCGATATTGTCCTTATCTTCTTTTAAAAGGGAGACCAGTTTCTTCTTAACGTCTTCGACATCACATCCATTTACTACATCACCGCCAAAAAGTATACGATACCGATTACTCATAACATGAACCCTGACTTGGCTTCATTCGTGGAGGATGTTGACAGGACCTTAGGGGTACTTTTAGAAATGACCTTTGCCAACATAACAGCGTTTGATTTTATACAATAAACTGCTTTTTCAGTTATTTACCACGGCTATTCTGATGATAAATATCAAAACTATACTACCCATTAAAAATTAACAACAAAATTATGTCTTGAAGAAGAGATCAGCAGCCGCAATCCAGAAGCCAGAGGACAGAGGACAGGGGACAGAGGACAGAAATTTTGAAAAAGAGGGCGGCTGCCGCAGGCAATGTCGGCGTAGACGGTCGGTTTCCTGGATGCCGGATCGGTGTCCGGCATGACGGTAGAGGGTTGTGCCGCGGCTGCCGCAGGGTGATAGTGGCGTGAGTGGCTGGA
>JBEPWT010000068.1:0-14541 GCA_041642275.1 Desulfopila sp.
AGTGACGACGAGGCCTGGCACAAGCTGGAAAAGTACATCGAAACGCACACCATGGCCAAGTTCAGCCACAGCATCTGTCCCGAATGTCTGATTAAACATTATGCCGACGACATGGCCGACGACATGGAATAGCGCTGCTGCGTCGGCTTCCTCCCCGGCTCCACCGCCAGACCTTACTCCCGCAGCATGTCGAGATAGGTGCTGCTGCTCAACAGATCATCAAGCTCGGCCGGGTCCGAAGGTTCCACCTCGACAATCCAGTTTTCGTAGGGCTCCAGGTTGAGCAGTTCCGGTTCATCTTCGAGGGCATCGTTGACGGCCGTTATGGTTCCGCCCACCGGCAGATACAGCTCGGAGACGGCCTTGACGGACTCGAGACTGCCGAACTCATCGCCTTTTTCAAATTCGTCGCCGACTTCAGGCATCTCAACGAAGACAATATCACCCAACTGGTCCTGGGCATAATCGCTGATACCTATCTTGATTTTTCCGTCCTGTTCTAGGGCCCACTCATGCTCTTCGGTATAACTCCTGTCACCGGGCAATTCGAGTTCGCTCAACTCTTTCATACCCTCTCCTCTGCGATCTGTTTGTCTGACTTCCTCCAGAACGACCGCTTCCACAGCTGATCAGCCCTGCGAATCGCAGCCGGCATCCTGCCAATCTCCGCCCACAGTCCGTTCCTGCGGACGGCGGCGCGTCCTCGATTTGAGGCTATAGCCATCTTTGCAAACTCACACTCACTTTTCAAGGAAAATAGCGGTGCAGAAGGGTTTTTCGCGGAGCACCCCTTTGCCCGGCAGCGGATCTCCAGGCCCATCCCGGCGACTTCGATGACTTTTTACGAGATTATCAACTCTTTATCTCCTTGATGAAGTCGTTGGAAGAATCTATGGCGGCCTTCATTCTCTCGAGGAGTACGCCGATTTCGCTCTGCAGTGAGGCAAATTCGCCCTGCAGCGATCCGATGGCCTGAGCATTGAGATTGTGTTTGAGGAAGAGGACATTGTCCCTGAAAATTTTCAACACCGGCTCCATGCTCTGCTCGGCCCGATGCATCTTCTTGAGCATCTGCCGGTAGCGGTCGCGGGTCTGCCGCAGCTTCTGCCGGCTGCTGAGCTTGTAGTCAGGGTTCTGATACAACTCCAGCTCTTCTTCCCACTCCTCGAAAAGGGCCTCGGCCACATCCTCTACCTTGTCTATTCTGGCGGTAACATTTTCGGCGGCGGCAACGCTGTTTTCATATTCGGCGTTGAGCCGGTCATAGGCTTTTTTGAGACCTGTCTCCTCTATGCCGATCACCGACTCGAACTGCTCCAGGGCTGATGTGAACTGCTCCTGGGCATCTTCCTGGGAATCCCTGGCCTCCTCGACCCTGTCGACCATGATGTCGCGTTTGTGGACACCGACTTTTTCCATGGCGCCGTAATAGGCATCGGAGCATCCTCCGGCAAGCAGCACCGTCAGCAGCAAAAACACCATCTTCAGGCCGGCGGCGGCCCGGACTGTAGAAATTCGCATATCAGCTTCTCCTTGTCTTGCAGACTTTCCGAGAAATACTCACGGCACCAGCAGAATCTTGCCGCAATTGCCGGTTTCGAGGATCATCCGGTGCGCCCTGGGAGCCTCTTCAAGTCCCATTTTCACCGCTATTTCCGGTACCAGACGTCCCTCGCTCATCAACTGGTAGAGGCCGACCTGGGCCTCCTTCATCTCGGCCTCCGAGCTGTTGAACAGCGACATGCCGAGAATTTCCGTCTCCTTGGCCATGGTCGCCCGCGGATCGATGCTGACGGTGCCGTGGCTGCCGATAATGACCACGCGGCCGCCCGGGCCGAGGAGTTGAAGATCATGGGCCAGGTTGACATTGGCCAGCATCTCCAGAATAATGTCCAGCCCGCCCTCGCCGCAATCGCAGCGGATTTCCTCAAGGTAGCCGGCACTGCTGTGGTTATAGGCCTTGAGGGCGCCGGCCTTGGTGATGTTGTCCATCCCCCTGGCGGTTCCGGCGGTGCCGTATACCGCCATTCCCCTGGCAACGGCGAGCTGGATGGCGATCATACCGACGCTGCCGCTGGCGCCGTGGATAAGCAGCCTTTCGCCCTTCTTTCCCCTGGCTCGTGTCAAAAGCGCCCTCCAGGCGGCAGCGCCCGGTATACCCACTGCCGCACCCTGGAAGAAGTCCAGATTCTCCGGCAGGGAGAAAACCTGAGAATGGTGGCAGAGCGCGTATTCGGCATAGGCCCCGCTACGGGTGCCGGCGCTGTAGACCCTGTCGCCGCTCTTCCACTTCTTGACGCCGTCGCCTATTTTTACCACCCGCCCCGACACATCTTTTCCCGGCGTATAGGGAGGCTTGGGCAGAACCGGATAGGCGCCGGCGCGGACGTAGGTATCCACCGGGTTCACGCCTATGGCCTCCACCTCAACCAGCACCTCCTCGGCTGCCGGTTCGGGAACAGCACACTCCACAAGCCGCATCACCTCCGGCTCTCCAAAGTCTTCCACCACAATGGCCTTCATCTCTCTCCTCCCTGGTACTGCTCTAGGTAATATCGATCTCGCCTCGTTATTGCCATTGTACTCATATTGGTCCGATCTTCGAGAAAAAAAATGAGAGTTTACCCAAGACCGTTTCCGGCACGAGGCTCGACCGTTTCCGGCGCCGGCCAGGAACCATGGCGCAGACGGTATGCCCCCCGGCGCATATCGTTGACGATGACCAGCAGGCTGGGAATGAGCACCAGCGTCAATACCGTGGCAAATATTACGCCGGCGGCAATGGAAAGGGCCATGGGAATGAGGAATTTGGCCTGCAGATCCTTTTCGAGAATCAGCGGCGCCAGCCCGCCGACGGTACTGACAGAGGTGAGGAAGATGGCTCGAAAACGCCTGATCGCGCCTTCGACCACGGCATCGTAAAATCCCATGCCGCCGCTGAGATTGACGTTGATCTTCTCAATCAGGACGATGGCCGAGTTGATTACCACTCCGGAAAGGGCAACGATGCCGAAAAGCGACATCATGGAGAGGTCGTAGCCCAGGAGCAGATGGCCGCAGACCGCGCCGATGACGCCGAAGGGTATGGTAAAGAGAATAACGAAGGGCTGCAGATAGGAGCGGAAGATCGTCGCAATGATGACGAAGATGCCGACGAGGGCAATGGGAAATCCGATTTTCAAAGAGCCCAGAGATTCCCTGGAGCTTTTCTTGGAGCCCTGCATGTCGATATAGAGCCCTCTGTATTCGGCCTTGAGGGCGGGAAAAGTGCTTTTCGCCAGCGCATCAAATATTTCGTTGGCGTTGGCCTGGTCATTGTCGACTTCGGCGGTGACGGCGATTCTCCGCAGCCCGTCGGTGCGGGTGATGGTCGAATAGCCGGGGGCGAGCGACACCTCCGCCACCGACAGCAGGGGCACCAGGTCCCCTTCGGCGGTGCGGATCTTCATCTTTCTAAAATCGGTGATACTGCTGCGCTCCTGCCTGGTGTAGCGTACCTTAACCCGGATGTCCTCGCTGCCGCGCTGCAGACGGTAGGGTTCATGACCATAGAAGCCGGCGTTCACCTGTCGGGCAAGGTCCTCGACGGTGAGCCCCAGTGTGCGCGCCAGAGGCTTGAGCCTCAGCTGCAGCTCGTTCTTTCCTTGGTCGAAATCGGAGCGGATCTGGTAGACGCCTGCAAAACCCTGCAGCGCCGTCATCAGTTTTTCCGAGGCCTGCACCAGATCGTCCATGTTTCGGCTCTGCAGCCAGACCTCTATCTCCGCCCCTCCCGGCCCCGCCTGCATGCCTTCGAAGGTCAGGGCCCTGACCCCGGCAATGGTGCCGACTTCCTTTTCCCATTCAACGAGGATATCGTTGGAATGCATGCCCCGGTGCTCCGTTTCCAGCAGAATGGCCTGAACGGAGCCCATGTTGGGGCCGCTCTCCCCCATGGAACGGCCCAGGCTCTGGCCCAGCAGCAGAAGGCGCTGCTCCACCAGATCTTCACCGGAGAGCGTCTCGACCCTTCCGGCAACACGCATCAAAGCGGCGTCAATTTCTTCCAGCGCTTCGCTGGTGATCGATGGCGGCGTGCCTTCGGGAAACTCCACCGTCGAGGTAACGACAAAGCCGTCGATTTTCGGCACCACCTGGAATTTGATCAGTCCCCCGGCCACCACGCCGACACTGAGCAGCAGGACGGCCACGGCCATCGACAGGGAAACGTAACGCCAGTTGAGCACATGCGAGAGAAAGGGCCGATAGACTCTGTTGACGAAGGCTTCCAGTCCGGCACCGAAACGCGACCGGAAGCTTTCCACGAGCGGCAGCAGTCCGCGGCGGCGTTCCCGGGGCCGGGGCGGGGGCAGATTATTGAGATGAGCCGGCAGCAGCAGCAGACATTCGATCAGCGATATGACCAGACAGGAGATCACCACCGCCGGCAGAATGGAGATGAACTTCCCCATGACCCCGCCGACATAGGCCAGCGGCAGGAAAGCGACAATTGTGGTGGTCACCGCCGCCAGTACCGGCATGGCCACCTCCGAGACACCGCCAACGGCAGCGGCAAGCCGATTCTTTCCCGACATTCTCTGCACATAGATAGCCTCACCGACGACAATGGCATCATCGACGACAATACCCAGGACCATGATCAGGCCGAAGAGGGAAATCATGTTGATGGTGGCGCCCATGGCGTAGAGAATGAACATCGCCCCCATGATCGAGATGGGAACGCCCATTCCCGCCCAGAAGGACAGGCGGATGTCGAGAAAGAGCCAGAGTATCAGAAACACCAGGCAGAGGCCGATGACGCCGTTTTTGGTCAGCAGGTTGATACGGGAGCGGAGTATCTCCGTATTATCGTAGAAAACCTCCATGGTCACCGTCGGCGGCAGCTGCTGCTGTTTGCTCCGCACATAGCTCTGCACGGCGTCGGATATCTGGATGGAGTCCTCTTCGCCGGTCTTGAAGACCATGACGAACACGGCCGGTTTGCCGTTTATCTTGGCAGTCACCGGATCCTCGGTGAAGCCGTCGTCGATTCGTGCTATGCGGTCCAGCGTGACCATGCCCCCGTCGGCCCCGGCGACAATCACCACCTCGGCCAGGTCTGCATCGGTGTATTTCCTGCCCACCGTGCGGATGCGAATGTCTTCGCCGATGGTCCGCAGGGTGCCGGCGGCCAGGTTGAGGCTCGATTTTTTGACGATATCGGCAACCTGGGATAAGCTCAGGTTATATCTCTTAAGCTGCTCTTCGGAAATCTCTATGGCAATCTCATAGTCCCTGGTGCCGAAGGTTTCCACCTGCGACACCTGCGGCAAAAGCGTAATCTCCTCCTCGATTCTCTCGGCCCACTGTTTCAGCTGCTTTTCACCGATTTCGCCGGCCAGGGCGAGAAGCACCACCGATTCGCGACGGACTACCTCGCGGATGATCGGCTCCTCGGCGTCGACGGGGAAGGTGGAGATGCCGTTAACCCGGGATTTGACCTCCTCGAGAACCTCTCCGACCTCGGCCCCCTCCCTTACCTCAATGGTGACCGATGCCGCTCCTTCCGTGGACTTGGTGGTGTACTGCTTGATGCCGTCCACCGTTTCTATGGCCTCCTCGATCTTCAGCGAGATCCCTTCCTCCACTTCCTCGGGGTCGGCGCCGGGGTAGGGCACGGTTATGGAGATCATGTCCAGGGAAAATTCGGGAAAACTCTCCCGCACCATCTGGCTCAGGGCAAGACCGCCGGCTAGGAAGATAAGCACCAGGGAAATGTTGGCGAAAACCCTGTTGCCGGCAAAGGCCGTCAAAACACCTTTCATCGCCCCTCTCCCCCGTCGACGGCGACAACTTCGACCAGGCTCTGTTCCAGCGGATCGACCAGCCTGGTGGTTATGACCAGTTCGCCTTCCTCGAGGCCTTCGGCAATGAAGGCCCTGTCCCCCTGGACATCGGCAACCACCACCGGCCTGGTCACCAGCCGCCGGTTTTCGATGACATAGACGGTGTCATTGAAGTTCACCGCCCAGCGCGGCAGGGCAAAAACATCGGTCATGGTGGCAGCAGGAATCTCCACCTGACAGTACATTCCGGCCACCAGGGGAAAGCCGCCCCTTTTTTGAGCTGTTTCGCCACCAATCCGGATAAGCAAATCGAGGCTGCGGGTAACGGTATCGTAGCGCAGTACCCGCTCGACGATCCCCCGGGCTTCGACACTGCCGTCTTCACTCCAGCGGACAGTGGCAGTAAGGCTCTGCAGCGGCGCAAACCACTGCAGATCCCGGATGCCGGCGGACCTCTGCGGCGCGAAGGCCAGCCATCTGCGGGCATCGTCGCTGTCGACTGCGGCCACCAGCTCAAGAACCGCGTCATCCGCCAGACCGAGCAGCACCTTGCCGGGAGTGACGTATTCGCCCACCTCGACCTGCTCATGCACCACCCTGGCGTCAAAAGGTGCGCGGACGACGCTGCGCTCGAGATTGTTTTCCGCCCGCCGTACCGCCTGCCTGACCTGGGCCAGCCGCTCCGCTGCCTGCATCGTCGCCTTTTCGGCGGCTTCCACGGCTGCTTCGGTTCCGACGTTCTCTTCACTGAGTAATTTTTTCAGCCGGTTGAATTCCCGCCGGACCAGCTCGTCTTCCCCCTCCAGCGCTTCCAGTCTGGCCAGGCTTGTCTCGTAGTCGACGCGGAAATCGCGGTCGTCTATGGCAAACAGAACCTCGCCTTCGGTAATTATCCTGCCAACGGCAAGATCGGCATGAAGGGCGACGACCTTGCCGGCGACCTCGGCGGCGACATCCACCGTTCGCTGCGGCCGGAGTTCACCGCTGCTCTCGATAATGACCGGCGCATCCCGGCCCTCTACCCGCACCGCCTCCACCCTGAGAGGCCTTTCCACCGGCGGCGCCTGCTGCGGCGCCTTTTTTATCTTCTTCAGACCGATAAAGCCCGCCGCGCCGGCCGCTATGATCAGGCCGCAGAGAACCAGGCGGACAAGCGACTGGCCCAGACTCTTTTGCTTCACCTCTGTTTTCATCATTTTTTCTTCCACGTCTTCTCCTCGCCTCGCAGCAGCCTGCGGATATTCTCATGATGCTTTATCCAGATGAGAACGGCGATGACAGCGGCGGCGGCGATTACCGTCGGGCTGCCGCCCAGAAGAAAAAGCCAGAGAGGAAAAAGGGCCGAAGCCAGCAGGGAGCCCACGGAAACAAAACCGGAGCAGGCCACCGCCGCCAGAAAAACACCGAGGCTGACAGCTATTGCCAGAGGGGAGAGATAGAGAAACACGCCCAGGCCGGTGGCCACGCCCTTGCCGCCGCGAAAACCGAGGTAGACGGGAAACATATGGCCGACGACGGCGGCAACGCCGCAACCGCAGACAATGATCACGGCTTCCGGCGTCTCCGGCAGCAGAGCGGAAGCCGCGTACATCGGCGCATAGCCCTTGAGAACATCGAGGACCAGCGTGATAAGACCGAATTTTTTGCCCAGCGTCCGGCTGACGTTGGTGGCGCCTATATTTTTGCTGCCGTGCTGCCTGACGTCGATGCCGGCGAGTTTGCCGACAACCAGACCGAAAGGGACGGCGCCGAGCAGATAACTGCCCGCTACTAACATAATTTCCATTCTCCTCTTCCTCCGTTTTCCGCAGTCGCACGCCGGAGCCCACTTTTCTCATCTGCGGGGGCGGCCATTGTCATGTTTTGCTTGCACTTCAATGAAGATAGCACAATTGTATACACTATGGTAGATTGAGCTGCCAGAACATTTGTCATCAACTCTTCAGATTACCCACGTAACGTTATGAGTATACGAAATATTCACCAGTATCCGGACCCTGTTCTCCGCAGGAAAGCCGCAAAAATAGAAGAATTCGGCGACGAGCTCAAAGCACTGATTGCCGACATGGCAGAGACCATGTATGAGGCGCCGGGAATCGGTCTTGCCGCCCCGCAGGTTGGCGAGTCGGTCCAGGTCATCGTCGTCAATGTCGGCGGCCAGGGCGAACGGAGCCACAAGGCCTTCATCAATCCCGAGATAACCGCCTCCGAGGGCAGCCAGATCGACGAGGAGGGGTGCCTGAGCGTGCCTGAACTGACCTCCAATGTCCAACGGTTCAAGCGGATCGAACTCAGCTATCAGGACGAGGAAGGATGCCGGCAGGAACTCAGTGCCGAAGACCGCTTTGCCGTGGTGCTCCAGCATGAGATCGACCATCTCAACGGTATTCTCTTCATCGACCACCTGACACCGCTGAAAAGAAACCTCTACAAGAAGAAGATGAAAAAGGCCCTGGCCTCGAAAAAGGTGGTTGCATGACCGGAGACGGATACCGTCTGATCTTCATGGGCACGCCCGACTTTGCCGTACCCTCGCTGCAGGCGCTCATCGCCAGCCGCCATCAGGTAACGGCGGTGGTCACTCAGCCCGACAAAAAAAAGGGCAGAGGGAAAAAAATCGCCCCGCCGCCGGTGAAAACCGCAGCTTTGGAGGCCGGCATTGACGTCCTGCAACCGACCGCTGTCAAGACCGGCGAATTTGCCGACACCCTGGCCTCCTGCCGACCGGATATCATCGTCGTCGCCGCCTACGGCAGAATTCTGCCCGCCTCCATCCTCGACCTGCCGCCTTTGGGCTGCATAAACGTCCACGGTTCCCTGTTGCCCAGACACCGCGGTGCCGCCCCCATCCAGTGGTCCGTCATCAAAGGCGACCGCCGTACGGGAGTCACCATCATGCAGATGGACGAGGGCATGGACACCGGCGATATCCTTCTGAGCGCGGCCATCGACATGGAGGAAGGTGATACCGCCGGCTCGCTTTTCACCAAACTCTCCCATCTCGGCGCCGCAGCCCTTATGGAGGCCCTTGAGAAGCTTGAAAAAAATCAGCTCGCACCGACACCTCAGGATCACCGGCAGGCGACCAAAGCCCCGCCGCTGGACAAGGAAATGGGACGGATCGACTGGAACCAACCGGCCGAGAACATCCACTGCCTGATACGCGGCCTTGATCCCTGGCCTTCTGCCTATTCCTTCCTCGGCGGCAAAAGGGTAAAACTCTTCTCCCCGCAGGTCCTGGGCAAAGCCAGCGATACCGCACCGGGCACCGTCATACGCGCCGACCAACAGGGCATCGTCGTCTCCTGCGGCAGCGCCGCCCTGTGCATCCTGGAACTGCAGCCGGAGGGGAAAAAGCGCATGAGCGCCGAGGCCTTTTTGTGCGGTCACCCCCTGGCGGTGGGCAGCCTCTTCGCCGACAATTGAACGCTATGGAACCCTCCGTGAACATCGCCTTCGCCGACTGTTTTTCCGGTATCAGCGGCGACATGTTTCTCGGCGCCCTGCTGCACTGCGGCTTGTCCGAGCAGCTGCTGCGCTCCGAGCTCGACAAACTCGAGATCGGCGAATGGCAGATGACGATCAGCGAAACCAGCTCCTGCGGCATCGGCGGGCTCAAGGTCGATATAGAGAGTCCTCCCAACCGGCAATTCCGCCATCTCTCCGGTATCACCGAAATCATCGAAGGCTCCTCGCTGCACCAGCGCATACGTTCTCAGGCTCTGGCCGTTTTTACTGAGATCGCCCATGCCGAGGCCAGGGTCCACAACATCGATATCGACCGCGTCCATTTCCATGAGGTGGGAGCGGTGGACACCATAATCGATGTGGTCGGCACCGTCGCCGGCCTCCATCACCTGGGCATCACCAGACTGTATGCATCGCCGCTGCCCGCACCGCGCGGTTTCGTCGCCTGCGCCCACGGCTCGCTGCCGCTGCCGGCCCCGGCGGTCTGCGAAATCCTCAAAGGCGTTCCCTGCTACGGCGTCGAACAGCAGCGTGAACTGGTCACCCCCACCGGCGCCGCTTTGCTCAAGGTCCTGGCCCGAGGCTTTGGTCCCATGCCGCCGATGACAGCCGCTGCCATGGGCTACGGCGCCGGCAGTCACACTCTTGAAGGAAACCAGCCCAATCTCTTGAGACTGATCACCGGCACGGCAACAGATGCCGCCGAGCACCAGGAGGTGGTGGTCATCGAAAGCCACCTCGACGACTGGAACGGCGAAGGTTTTGGCCACCTCTGCGATCTCCTTTTTGCCGGCGGAGCCCTCGACGTCAGCCTGACGCCCATGCAAATGAAAAAAGGCAGACCGGGATACGACCTGCAGATCATCGCTCCCCCGCACCTGGCAGAAAAAATGCGCCGCACGGTCTTTGTCGAGACGACCTCCATAGGCGTGCGCTATCATCGCCAGCTGCGCCAGACTCTGCCCCGCAAGATGGTCACGGTGGATACCCCCTGGGGAGCGCTCACGGCCAAGCGGGTCGAAACCCCCGCCGGACCGAGGGTCTATCCGGAATATGAGGAGTGCCGGCGGATAGCAAGGGAACATAAGGTTGCCCTCCCGCTGGTCTACGACACAATCAGATCGGCAGCGAAGCTGCTGTGAACCATGTCATCACAGCTGTCGCCACCGGGCTCTATGCGGGGTATCTGTCTGCCGGGCCCAGACGGATAGCGGTTTCGGCCGTCGCCCTGCTGTTGTGGCTGCCGCTGAAGAATCTGCATCTGCCGGCCTCTCTGGCAGTACTGCTCTTTATCTATATTGTCGGCTTTCTCGCCGCCGGCACTGCCGAAAAGCTCTTTGACAGGGCCAATGCTCGGCCCATTGCCATCGACGAGATAGGAGGACTGCTGGTGTGCCTGACCGTGGCGCCCTCCCACCCTCTGGCCTGGGCGCTTGGCCTGGTGGTGTTTCACCTTTTTTTGGGCCTGAAGCCATGGCCGATCGCCTGGATCGGCCGGCATCTCCGCGGAGGTATCGGCATCATGGCCGACGATGCGGTCGCCGGCCTCTACGCCGGTGTCTGTCTCCATCTGCTCTGGCGGCCCCTGGCATCACTCGCCGCCTGAGCTTTCAGATAAGAACATCACCGCCGGCATATCACATACTGAGAACGGCAGCGGCCAGTTCATCCGGGGTTTCCACCAGCAAATCCGCTCCGTTTTCCCGCAGTTCGGCACCATCCCGAAAGCCCCAGAGCACCCCTATGGTAAACATGCCGGCCGATTTCCCTGTTTCCATATCGACCCGGGTATCACCCACATACAGACAGCTGCCCGGAGGAAGGCCCAGCCTCTGGGCAATCTCCAGAGCGCCGGCCGGGTGCGGCTTTTTGGCCACCCCCTCTCTCTGTCCCAGGACCAGCTCGAACAGATCGTCGTCGAAAAAGTGGCTGACGCAGAGCAGGGTGAAGTCATGCGGTTTGTTGGAGAGGATGCACAGACGGCGGCCGGCCTGCTTCAGTGATGCCAGCAAAGCGTTGATGCCGCCATAGGGCCGGGTCCGGTCGTGCCAGCACTGGCTGTAAATGGTTCTGAACAGTTCGAAACAGTGTTTCTTCTCCTCTTCACCAGCCGAAGAAGGGGTAATCCGGTCGATAAGTACGGCGAGCCCGTCGCCGACGAAATACCTGTATTTTTCCACCGGGTGAACCGCGTAGCCGCACTGCTCGAGAGCCTGGTTGCCGGCAAAGGCCAAATCTTCAAGGGTATCAAGGAGGGTGCCGTCGAGATCAAAAAGTATTGCGGGTGATGGCATGGCGACAAAAAAGTTAGGGGGAAAGAAATATCCTGCAGCAGGCTGACATAGCCAGCATTATAAACACTACCAGCATATCACGTCGACAGCAGAAGACACTATACGTTTTCCGGTTGCCTCTGCAACTCAGCCTATCCAATTCGGCAGAGACAGGATGCTTTTTCCATGAAAAAGCCGGTCAATACGGGGAGAACTGGTCGAGACCGAATACGCTCCGTGCCCGATCGCAGAGGCTGTTGCCCTGATTATCCTCCCAGGAACGTTTGAAATCTCTGCAGGTTGAGGGCCGGTCGGCATAGATGACGCATCTCACCCGCCTCCCCACCTCGCCCTGCAGCCCAGCGCAGCGCGGCAGTCCCGCTTCCGTCCCCCGCATGACTCTGCGTCCTCCGGCCAGAGGCAGGGACATGTCGGTCAGCGGACGCCGATCCGGTAAGAGTTCCAGATCACTTTCCGGAAAGGAAACCGGAAAAAAGGCACAACAGGCACCGCAGCGCTGGCAGCAGCTGAGGAAACGTTTGGCAGATGGGAATGAAAAATGCGCTGCAGCCGCACCCTTTTCGCCCTCTTCGCCCTCTTCATTCTGTCTGCCGCCCGCACTGCCGAGAGTGTCCGCGGCAACGGCGGACCTTTCCCACCACTTCCAGGCCATAGATCACCTCCGGGGAGTATTGCTCAGGCCGACCGGTTACATCGACACCCTCCGGAGACTGATTATTACCCGTTTTTATTGCGTGCTAGTGTCTTTCCAGGGGACAGACACTAGACACTAATTTACAGCTGCCATAGTTAGTGTCTGTCCATAAATGGCACTTTTGCCCTAACTCTTCGTTGCTCTCAAAATTTAATCCTCGGAATATCAATTATATGCCTCCGGTTAAATTTATCGAGCGCCTCGATTTAGAACAAAATTACTCATTCCTGGACAGACACTAGTTTGCGTTCAAAGACCGTCTCATTCGATCTTTACCGTATTTTGGCCGCCATGGCTCCTGTAAAATACCCCCCACGTGTTTTTTCTCGTTCCTGCACCCGCGCCTTACAGGCGTCGAGATGCGCCGGCAACCGCCCTTCTTTTCTCAGTCTATTTATCTGGTTGCATTCTTATGCTTTTCTTCACCTGCAGGGCCAGAAGCCTGTCCGTATCCACCAGTACCTCCTCCAGACATTGGTCAAGGGGCCCTTGGGTCTGCAGGGGAATATGCATTTCTTCGGGAATATCGTCGAAATCATCGGCGGTTTCCTTGATCTTCTGCCAGTGTTCAATTCTGGCATCCGAAAGACCGGGATCCTCTTCTCTTTTGCGCAGCCGCCGCTCGATCTCCTCCTCATCACAGCGGCACTCGACAAAGATCACGCTTACATGTCTGTTTCGGGCCAGTTCGAGAACATCACCGCGCCGGGAGCTCTGGCGATAAGTGGCATCCAGTATCACCGAGCGTCCGGCTTCCAGCTCCTCGGAGGCCAAAACCAGCATTTTGGCATACACCAGCGAAGTGGCGGTAGCCGAATAGATCCCCTGGCCGAAGTCCTCTTTTTGCTTGCGTTCCTCGAAGAGTGAGGCTCGAATGGTATCGGAACTCAGGTTTGGCAGAGACAGCAGTTTCGAGAGTTTTTCGGCTATGGTGCTTTTGCCGGTGGCGGTGAGCCCGCAGATCACCCAGAGAACGGGACGCATCATCTTCACCCCGTAGCCGTAGGCGAGATCCAGATAGCGCCCTATAAGCAAAAGACGACGCCGGCGCTGACTCTCTTTTCTCTCCGCCGCATATTTGAGACAGCCCACCTTGACCTGGACCATGGCCCGGTAGCACTTGTAAAAATCAATAAGACGCATGAGTTCATGGTCCTCCTGACGGTGGACATATTCGCTGAGGAAGTGCAGAGCCTGGGAACTGCGGCCGAGAAAATCCATGTCCATGGCGACAAAGGCCAGATCGGCGGCCGGGTCCTGGTAGCGGAAACGGTCGTTGAACTCGATGCAGTCGAGAATCTGCACCCCCTCATGGTTATAGATATGTTCGGTTTTCAAGTCGCCGTGACCGTCGCATATCCTCCCCTGGGCAACTCTTTTGGCGAAAAGCCCCCGGTGACGCCTGCCAAACCCCTCGGTGGCGGTCTCGATGAGCTGGAGTTTTTCCGCATCGACAAGCTCAGCACCCTCGGCCCGGATCTGTTTGAAATTGTCCCTGCAGTTTGTCAGTATCGCTTCAGGTCTGCCGCATTCGTCGATTTTTTCCCCCCTGGGCGAATGACGGTAGAAATTTACCAGGACGTCGGTGACCTCTGAGAGGAAGGCGTCGATATCGACCCGGCGTTTGAGCATCGATTCGAGGTTGTCCTCGTCATCAAGGCGTTTCATCACCACCGCATAGTCGACGATCTCACCGCTGCCGCCGAGGCGGTAGAGGCCGTCTTGCCGGTGTATCTCATCGACGCCCAGGTAGATATTGTCGCTCAAGCGCCGATTGAGCTCGACTTCCCGCCGGCAGAACACCAGCCTTTTCTCCAGGGTGGTAAAATCGAGGAAACCGGTATCCACCGGCTTCTTGACCTTGTAGACCAGATCACCTGCAAGATAGACATCGGAAATGTGGGTCTGTTTGTGCTCAACATTGTCCACTCTGCCTTCATAAAACTCCGGGGACAGCATCGCCTCCCTCAGTCCTTGGCCTTCATTCGCTTCCATATCTTCTCTCCTCCGCTGTTTTCCCTGTCGACGAAGGCACCGGATGGGCCCGCCGGCGAGGACAAAGGGCAATATGAATGAGACCGGCCGGCAGCTTGTCTCCAGCAGCCTGCAGTGCCGCACGCCGGCATGGTTGGTCCTCCCGTCAGGGATACCGCAAGGCGCCATCTATATATTTACAATTATTTACATTAAATACTCGTCTGCAAGGTTTGCCGCAAAATGACGGATGGCCATAACGCCGCCACTTCATCGCCTGCGGGAT
>JBEPWT010000069.1:0-14199 GCA_041642275.1 Desulfopila sp.
GCCAGGACGGCTGCAGTTAAGCCCCCAGGGATGGGTTTATGGCGTCCCGGGAAAAGGGCACCCTGTCTCAAAATATGTTGCTGAACATTAGGGGTAATCAGGAAATCTGAAGATGATTGTGGATGGAGCAGTTTGTACAAAGAGAAAATACTGCCAGTTATGTCCATTTTCACCCTTCGGGCGAGTCGCGAATCGAATTGATATGGCCTACTATCCTTCGTCGCTTCTGTGATTGGCATACTACAGTAGAGCCAATCACAGGTCTCCTCGACTAGCAGACCATCTCAACTCGTGAAATATCCGGGCTAGAAGGACTTCTCCGCCCGGTACAGAATTCCGGAGTGCGTTATCGAACCTACAAGGAGGAATCATGAAACCGACATCATATGCGAAAATTCTCATTCTCAGTCTCTTGCCCCTCATCTGCCTGTGGCTGAGTCCAGCTGCGGCTGCGGCCGCTGAAATGGCCGACGACCAGATCGTTGTCGCCGTTGAAAACCAGATTCTCCAAGACCCCGGAACCAGCCTCAATGCCATCGATGTCAGTGCGGCAGCAGGTATCGTCACCCTGTCGGGTACGGTGGACAATATTCTGGCAAAAGAACGGGCGGTGAAAGTCGCCCGGACAGTCAAGGGGGTTCGTTCGGTCATTGACAGGATTACCATCAAACCTCCTCTGCGGGAAGACCGGGAGATAGCCCGGGACATCAAACAGGCCTTGATTCACGACCCGCTAAGCGAATCCTGGGAGATCACCACCTCTGTGGAGAACGGTCATGTGACCCTTACCGGCGCCGCCGATTCCTGGGCCGAACGCGAGGCCATCGGTAGAATTGCCAAAGGCGTCAGGGGCGTGGTCTCCCTGGAAAACAATCTGGCCATATCTTACAGAATCGACCGCGAAGATACGGAGATGGAGGAGGAAATTGAGAAAAAGCTCCGCTGGAACGCTCTGGTCGACGACAGCCTCATCGAGGTGGAAGTACAAGACGATCAAGCCTTTCTCACCGGTACCGTCGGCAGTGCCGCCGAACGACTCCAGGCCCATAGAGACGGCTGGGTAGCCGGCATCACCGCCGTCGACAGCAGCGGTCTCGAGGTCGACTGGTGGGCCCGGGATCCCGAACAGAGAAACAAGAAGTATCTTGTCCGCGACGACGACACGATCCGACAGGCCGTCGAGGACGCCCTGCTCTACGATCCCAGAGTCAACAGATTCGAGATTACCGTCATGGTCAAAGACGGCTGGGTAACGTTGAAGGGAACGGTGGACAACCTGCTGGCCAAGCGCAGTGCCGCCGGCGATGCCAGAAACACCGTCGGCGTCTGGCATGTCAAAAATCTCATCAAGGTGCGACCCACCGGTCCCGACGACAGACTCATCGCCGATGCCGTGGGCGATGCCCTGTTGCGGGACCCCTATGTCGAAAAATACCAAATAGACGTTTCCGTCGTCGACGGTGAGGTCTATCTCTCGGGAACGGTGGACACCTCTCACGAGAAGGCCCGGGCCGATCATATTGCCGCCGGAATCGCCGGCGTCAGCGAGGTCCGCAACCGCCTGGAGGTGGAAGGCAGCGAGGTAATGACCTATTCTCCCTATGTCGATCCCTGGTATACCTACGATTACGACTGGTATGCCTACCCGGACTACATTCCGACGAAAAGCGACGCCGCCATCCGTGCGGAGATTGAAGAAGAGATGTTCTGGAGTCCTTTTGTCGACTCCGACGACATTACGGTGACCGTTGACGACGGCATCGCCACGCTTACAGGCGATGTTGATTCCTATTTGGAATACAGCTCCGCCGTGGAAAACGCCCTGGAGGGCGGAGCCGTGGGCGTAGACAACGAGCTGGTCGTCAATGACGAATAGCCATCAGGCATAATTCGGATCCGTCTCCATGTCAAACCGGAAGAACCGGCAGACGTTCCAGTCGTGCGCCGCGGTCGGCAACACCCACCGCCATACCGGAAACCGACGGCCGTCGCCTGCGGCATTGGCAAATCGCATGGCCAGCTTCCCGTCCATTGCCATGGAGATGCGTATTTGACAGGCAGGGTTTATGGCCTCCCCCAAGAAGCATCCCCTGCCAAAATGAGTCCCCGAACATGGAGGAGGAATCTGGAAAAAACACTTATCAGGAATGCTCTTTGCACCGCGCACTAGTAACTCCTAATAACTCACCAGGCTGAGGGTGCGCTCCAACTGCCGGCTCTCATCGACATCGATGAAAGGGCAAGGCGCACCTCTCACCAGAGAAGTCAGGAGCAGGCTTTTCAGTAAAGCCCCACCGTCAACAACAACAGAGGAGACGAACATGAACCAACGACAGAAAGATATGGAAGAATCATTTCTCAGAACGCATAGAGAATTTGTCGATAATCTGGAAGAGTCCCTGGGTATTATCGAAAGCGACATAGGCGAAGCCGGCGAGATGCAGCAAATCTGCACCGACGAGTGGTGCAAAGCGACGGAAACCTATCTTGACGACTTGGGTAAATCCATCTACTCCATCAGCGAACCGAGATTTGCCACGGAAGCGGATTCTAAGAAACTCAAAGATCTGCGACGGCGTGTGCATGATCTCTATGCCACTTATAAAGCCGCCAGCAACAAATAGCAGACGGGCGGCATAACGGATGCCGAAGGGGTCTGTTCGTGATTACCCCCTCGGCGCCTTCTCCCTGCCGCGGGCTGTGCGGCAGGGGGACCCCTGTCATCTACCGCGAATCTGCGGACAGGGGCCAACGGCAGCCACTCCACCCGCATCCCACCTGGTGGCTGATGTATACAATTGTCCGATTTTACCGGAATGATCTTGTTTTGCCGGATGAAGGCCGAAGGTTGCCCTTTTCCTCCTCATACATCCCTGCCGGAAGAATAGTATAGCCGCCGACGGCTCCCTCGGGAGACAGCACCACCTGCCAGACCTGCAGACTTCTGCTGCGAAAACCGCCCGCGGATGACAACAGATAGTACCGCCACATGCGGTAGAATCTGTCGCTGTAGTTTTCCTTCACCTGTTGCCAGCACTTTTCGAAATTGGCATACCAGGCCATGAGCGTCTGATCGTAGTGAACGCCGATATTCTGCCAGTCTTCCATGACGAAATACTCTTCGATAGCAGCACCAAGCTGCTTTATCGAGGGCAGCATACCGTTTGGAAATATATACTTGTCAAACCAGGGATCGCAGTGACGGACGGTGGTGTTGGAGGCGATGGTATGCAGAAGGAAAAGACCGTCCTTCTTTAAACAGCCGCGGACCACCTGCATGAACTGCCGATAATTCTTATAGCCCACGTGCTCGAACATGCCCACCGAGACAACGGCATCGAAAACCTCATCTATCTCCCGATAATCCTGCAGCCGTATTTCCACCGGCAGCCCACGACACCTTTTCTGAGCCAGTTCGGCCTGCTCTTTGGAGATGGTGACGCCAACGACGGAGACCCCGAAGTTTCGGGCCGCATAGGCCGCCAAACCTCCCCAGCCGCAACCAATATCGAGCAGCTTCATGCCGGCCTCAAGACGCAGCTTACGGCATATCATCTCCAATTTCGCTGTCTGGGCCTCTTCCAGATTTTCGGCATCTTTCCAAAAGCCGCAACTGTAGATCATGTTGGAGTCGAGCATTCCCTCGAAAAGATCATTGCCGGCATCATAGTGCTTCTCCCCCACTTCGTAGGCCCGCCGCCTGCTCTGGCAGTTGATGAAGCCCGCCTTGATGGCGTTGAGAAAACCGGTGCGGGATCGGGTTTTTTTGTCGAGCTTGTGGCGCAGCAGCCGGTGGAAAAAGAGGTCGAGGGCTTTACAGTCCCACCACCGATCCATGTAGGATTCTCCCAGCCCCAGAGAGCCGCAGAGAAGGACTCGGGAGAAAAAGGAATCGTTTTTGACCTGGACATCCCACGGTCTTGAACCGTTGAGGTGGATGTCGGCGGGTTCCAACAGACGCGTGACTTGCTCTCGGGCAACCTTGTCGATCGATGCAAACATGATAAGCCTCCATTGCTTTGCCGCCTTGGGCGGCCGAAAACATATTTGAAAAACTCTCTGGTTGCAGCAGACATCGGGGGTGCGGCCCCGGCAAATACGATCGTCCGGCAATAGCGGCTGTTGGCCGGGTAATCATCTGCCGGTTGCTGAAAAGCACAAACTCTCAGAGGGCAAGAAGATTTCCGCCCCCCCTGGAAAAGACGCTTTTTCGTCTCATCCACCGTCTTTCCTTCCTGCTTTTCAACGATTGCGAAAGGATCCGGCTATTACAGTTTCTTGGCCTTATACCCTCCCCAGGTCTGCTGAGAAACACCAACGACGACAAAGGCATCGGGATCTACACGTGATACGATAAATTTTACATCATATATGCGAGAACGCAATACCGTCAAAAACAGCATGGTTCGCTGTTCGCCGGAGTAGCCGCCGACAATATCCCAGTGGGAAACTCCCCGGTGCAGCTCATAGATGATTGCTTCCCGTATCGGCTGAGGATTTTTACTGAAAGAGCCGACATAAGGGCTCCCACAATGATCATCAGTTGCTGCAGCCCCACCCGCAGCAGCAGCTCCCTGGTATTCAACGTCAGCTTGTCTTTGATCTTTTCGGAAATACCCATTATCCGCCCTCGTGCGAACGCTTCTTTTCCGCCGCACCGCTCTGGGGGAGGATGCGGCTGGCTCCAGTGGACCTCTTCTCCTTTTCTTTTTGTATCATTTCTTTTGTCATGGTGACAAGAGCGGTCCCAGGATTCCATCGCCAAAATGTCAGGGTACAGCTGCCTCAAACCATAGCGCAGCATTTATACCATGCTCCGCATCCCGGGTATGTGATTGGGATGGAAGATTGAGCGAAAGTGCTGTAGGCTGGCAATATGGATCAGGCGAGATTTCGGTGGCGAACAGCGCCGGGGCGGAAGACAGGCGCCAGCCGCATCTCCGCAGCGATATCCTCTTTCTTGTAAGAAAATTGAACAACCATCATCCCAGCCGGTGGCCACATGGACAAATACAGCCGCAAGGCCTTATTGAATCCCAAAAAAATCAGGAAGGGGCACACCCGCTGGAACCAGTTTATGGAGAGCCTCTTGGAAATAGACGAGCAGACGCTGAAAGGGCCGATCCTCGATTTCGGCTCCGGCGTGGGCTATTTTGTCCTCGAAGGGCTTCGCCGTCAAATGGACATCTGGGGAATCGATATTCTTCCAGGCAAGATCGAGCGCTTCAAACGCCTCATAGACTACAGCGAAAGCCCGAAAGAGTGGAAAAACCGCTGCCTTGCCGGCAGCGGCCGGGAACTGCCCTTCCGTTCCGACACCTTTGGGGCGATCAGTTCCTGGTATGTCTTCGAACACATCGAAAACCCAGGCGAGATCATCCGAGAGATGGTACGGGTCACCCGCAGCGGCGGAATAGTCTCCATTCGCGCCCAGGATGCACGCAACGGCTGGGAAGGCCACTGCAAAATCCCGTGGATCCCTTTTCTCTCAGAGAGGATGGCTGCGGCCTGGATAGAGGAATTCGACAGCTCAGCGGAGTTGCGCCGGGGCGTCTTCGACATTACCCAGCCCCAGGTCATCGCCATCTTCGAGGAGTTGAACTGCCGGATCGCCGTCAAGGCCGCCGATCCGGTGGCCCTGATAGACGCTCACTGGAGGCTGGATACCGAAGCGAAAATCCGGGCAAGAGCGCGCCAGGTACGTCGACGTTTTGAGGCCGGCGAGTGGCTGCCGCAACCGGAAAATCTCTATGTTTACGCGCAGAAGCGCTGAACCGGAATTTCAGGCGCCAAGGTAGGCCTTTTTTACTTCCGGATTGTCAAGCAGTTCGGCTGCTTCTCCCTGGAGAACCAGCCGGCCGTTTTCCAGCACATACCCGCGCTGGGCGAACTTAAGAGCCAGCCTGGCATTCTGCTCAACCAGCAGGATGGTGGTACCGAAGGAATTTATCTCCCTGAGGGCCTCGAACATGTCGAGCATCAACAGCGGCGCCAGCCCCATGGAGGGTTCGTCGAGGATCATGATCTTCCTGCCGCTCATATAGGCCCGGCCGACGGCCAGCATCTGCTGTTCGCCGCCGCTCAGGGTTTCGGCCAGCTGGTTTTTCCGCTCATCCAGTCGCGGAAAAAGATCAAAGACCCATTTCCGGTCCTTGACCACCTCCTCTTTATCCTTGCGGGCAAAAGTGGCCAAGACCAGATTCTCGGTGACCGTAAGGTTGCCGAAAATCATCCTCCCCTCGGGAACATGAGAAATACCCAGCTTGGAGACCACCTTATCGGTACTGTATTTGAGAATATTCTGGCCCATGAATTCAATTCTGGAGCCCGGCTCCGAGGGAATCATTCTCGAGATGGCGCGCAGAGTGGTGCTTTTGCCCGCACCGTTGGCGCCGATGATGGTGACGATTTCCCCCTGTTCGACGGAGAAGCTGATACCGTGCAGCGCCTTAATTTTCCCGTAGGATACGGAAAGTTTTTCCACGACGAGTTGCATCAGTGAACATCCTCCTTGCCTAAATAGGCATCGATTACTTTTTGATTATTCTGGATCTCCTCGGGTGGACCTTCGGCGATGACCTCTCCGAACACCAGGGTCTGGATGGATTCACACAATTCCATGACGAATTTCATCCGGTGTTCAATCAGGAAGATGGCCACTCCGAAATCGCGGTGCACCTGCCGGATTATCTCAATCATGCGGATGAGTTCGTCTGGCGTCATGCCGGCCGTAGGCTCGTCGAGAAAGAGGATTTTCGGCTTGGTGGCCATGGCCCTGGCCATTTCCACTCGCCGCTGGGCGCCGTAGGGAAGATTACCGACGATATGCTGGCCGAACTGGCTGATGTCGAATAACTCCATAAGCCTGCGGGAATTTTCCCGTACTTCCGCCTCCTGCTTTCTGCAGGCGAGGGTGCCGAAAAAGGCGCCGAAAAGCCCGTATTTCAACTGGGAATAGTGGGCCATGCGGATATGGTCGAGCACATTCATATGGCGCCACAGCAGCAGATTCTGAAACGTCCTGCCCAGGCCCCTGGAGGCGATCTTGTGGGTTTCCATCCCTTTGATGTTCTGGCCCTCCAGTCTGATACTGCCTTCCGTGGGCGTATAGACGCCGGTGATAAGATTGAATACCGTCGTTTTGCCCGCCCCGTTGGGACCGATGAGGCCGTTTATCTGGCCGGGCTCGATGGTGAGGTTGAAATTATGGACTGCACGCAGCCCCCCGAAGTAATGGGTCATGTCTTTTACTTCAAGCAAGGGTGCCATTATTCAACTCCTTCTGAGGGTTTCTTGTTCCGTGGACGCATTATCGCCTTCACGTCTAACTCGGTGAAGGAAATCAGGCCGTGGGGCCTGAAAATCATCACCAGGATGAGAATGAGAGGAATGATGATCCACTTGAACAGCTCCAGCGGCCGCAGGGCCTCGCTCAGGACGCTGATGCTGACCGCCCCGACGATGGAGCCAAAGATGGAATTGAGACCGCCGAAATAAACCATTGCCAGTATTTCCGCAAGCTTCTGAATGCCGAAGGTTCCGGGATTGACGTAGCGGAGCACATGGGCGAAGAGACCGCCGGCGACTCCGGCCCAGAAAGCGCCGAACATGAAGGCGGTGATCTTGGTCTTGCGGGTGTTGACGGTCATGGAATTGGCGGCCGCCTCGTTGTCGCGCACGGCATTGAGCGCCTTGCCCATGATGGAGGTGGTGAAATTGTGGACGACCCAGATGCAGAGCGCCATCCATAAGAAAACCATCGTCAGCGAGGCGTAATTGGGCTGGCTGCTCATACCGCGGGGGCCGCCGAGCACTTCGAGATTCTCGATGGCGCTTTTGACGATGAACATGAAGGCCAGGGAGATGATGGCCAGATAATCGCCCCTGGTGCGAAACGAGGGTATGGCCACCGCCAGAGAGCCGACGGCGGCCACCACGCCTCCTGCTATCAGTACCAGCGGGAAGAGCCAGGGTCCCAGGGCCGGCGGCAACAGGGCCTCTCCGTACAGTTTGTCATTGGTGAACAGCAGCAGCGTCAGCGCCGAGGAGGTATAGGCCCCCAGAGCCATGAAGCCGGGATGGGAGCAGGAGAACTCGCCCTGGTAGCCGTTGATAATGTTGAGACTGAGGGTGAGGATGATGGAGACCATCGTCAGCTTGACCACCAGCACGCGATAGTCACTGATGCCCGCCCACAGATGGAGAATGCCGTACAACGCCACCAGGTGCACAAGCGTGGCCACCCAGACCGGCATTTTCTCCAGCATCGCCGCTATGGCATTGGTCATCGGCGCCAAAAACTTGGCCAGCAGCAGGATGGGCACCACGTAAATGATGAGATCGTAGGCAATGACGCTGGGAATCAGCACCGGTTCCTTGAGCATGACGAGCGTGCCGAAAAGTACAGGAATCTTGGGAAGATAGAGATAGTAGGAGAGGAGATCACCCAGATAGTATTCCATCAGCACCGCGACGAAGCCTCCCAAGAGCCAGCCGGCAAAAGGCACGACGGCGAAGGGTCTCAATAATTTCTTTAGTATTTCCATGCGGAATTCCTGTATGCGTTAGATATGCAAAAGGGCCGACAGTCTGGGTATTAAAGCCTGAGCCGCGTACTGTGGGCCATACCGAAAAATCCCCGGGGCCTGAAGGTCAGAATCACCAGAATGATGGAGTAGGCGATCAGATCCCTGAAGGTCGATGGAAAGGCCATGGCCACGAATATCTCGATGAAGCCGAGCATGTATCCGGCCAGAGCGGCTCCCATGATGGAGCCGCGGCCGCCGAGAATGGCGGCGACGAAGGCCTTCCACCCCAGGAGGATGCCCATGTAGGGATCGAGAACAGGATAGGCCTGGCCGTAGAGAATACCGGCCACGGAAGCAAGACCTGCGCCGATGGCGAAGGTCAGGGGGGCAATGACGTTGATCGACACCCCCATCAGCGGTACGGCGAGAAAATCATAGGACATGGCCCGCATGGCCATGCCCCACTTGGTTTTCTGGATGAAGGTGTGGAGGGCGAGCATGAGAATCAGCGAGACGACGATGATAAGCACCTTGACGTTGGTGAAATAGACGCCGCCGATATTATAGGAGACCGGCTCCATGAGCTTCGGGAATTTGAAGCGCTGGGCCCCGAGGATGATGAGATTGCCGGTCTCGAAGATAATACCTATCATCAGACCGGTGATGGCCGCCGAAGCCCGAGGCGCTCCCCGCAACGGCCGATAGCCGACCATTTCGACGAAGACACCGACAAAGGAGGCCAAAAACATGGTGACGACGACGGTGAGCGTGAAGATCATCCATCCCGGCAGAAAGGCCGAAGTCAGCGCCAGCAGCAGAGTGGCGATGCCGAACCCGATATATGTTCCCACCATGAAAATATCGCCGTGGGCGAAATTGAAGAGCATGAGAACGCCGTAGACCATGGAGTAGCCGATGGAGATAACGGCATAAAAGCTCCCCCACTGCAAGGCGTTTATCAGGTTCTGAAGAAAATATTCCATGAGACAGCTCCTGTTCGATCAGTAAATAGGAAGGCCAATCGGGCCTCGCGCCCCTCTCCGGCAGTACACGGCAGTACACATTATGCCTGTCGACAAATGATCACCCCCCTGCATTTGACGCAGCTGTAGACAGGCACAGCCTCTGGCAATAAAAATCTGGAGTGCGGCAGAGAGTCCGCACTCCAGATGAGTCATGCAGTTGATGTGCTGGTAAGACGCAGTCGGTAGTCTATCAGGGACAGATGGACTTGTAGAATTCGTACTCGCCCTTGTCGCTGATCTTGACGATAACCGCGCACTTCTTTGGATCGCCTTCCTCGGTAAAGGTCATATTACCGGTGATGCCCTCGAAATTTTCAATCTGGGCAAGCTGGTCGCGGACGGCCTTACGGTCTTTCTTGATATTGCCGGTGAGCTCATCGACACTTTCGATGGCCGTCTGGGCAAGACGCAGCGAATCCCAGGTGAGGGCGGCGACGTCATCGGGAATGTAGCCGTATTTTTCGCTGTAGCGGTCGATGAAGTCCTTGGTTGCCCCCTCGGCGCCGGCGGCTGCATAGTGGGTGCTGAAGAACTGGCCGTAGCAGGCTTCGCCGCAGAGTTCAACGGTTTCAGCCGAGCCCCAGCTGTCGCTGCCGACAATCGGGCCGTCCCAGCCGAGGTCCTTGGCCTGCTGAACGATCAGGGCCACCTCGTTGTAATACTGCGGTACGAAGAGCACTTCGGCGTCGGATCTGATGATTTTAGTCAGCTGCGAGCTGAAATCGGTATCCTTGGTGGTGAAGCTCTCGTAGGCAACCACGGAGTCTTCGCCGTGCTTCTCTTCCCATGCCTTCTTGAAGAACTCGGCCAGGCCCTTGGGATAATCGCTGGCGACGTCATAGAGGACGGCCGCCTTGGTGAAGCCGAATTCACTGGTGATGAAATTGGCCAGAACCGGTCCCTGGAAGGGATCGAGGAAACAGCCTCGAAAAACATAGGGACGATCTTCGGTGGTGGCCGGGTTGGTGGACCACGGGCTGATCATCGGTGTCTCGTAGTTGTTGGCCACATCGCCGGCCGGCACTGCCTGCTTGGATGATTGCGGACCGATGATGACCATGACGTCATCCTGGGTGATCATCTTGGTATTGGCCTTGACGGCCGATTCGGCCTTGGACTCGTTGTCCTCGAGGACGAGTTTTACAGGATACTTGGTACCGCCAACCTCGATTCCGCCTGCGGCTTCCACATCGGCAAGCCACATCTCGGCGGCATACTTGCTGCCTTCACCAACTTTGGGAATATCGCCTGTCATGGGCGCGTTGATTCCCACTTTGATCACTGTTTTGCGGCCCAGGCTCCATGCATTTGACGAAAAACACAGGGCAACGGCACAGCATGCCACCACAAGATACGCAAGCTTCCTCATGTTACTGCCTCCTCAGGTAAAGGTTGATACAGATATTATCTACAGCACAGCCCAGCACCACTCTTTGGCCCGGCTTTCTCGAGAAGGAACAGACGATGAACCTTAACCCTCAAGAAAAAAGGGGCCGCGTGGCGGGTAAATATGCAGCCGTACCCGAACGAACCACTGAAAAAGCTTAAAACACCTGGCAATACTCTCTATTTATGATTTAAGAATCGGTACCATAACCGCGCTGCGATGACAATAAAAATTATAGAGACCGACCCTGGAAAACCTTTACCGCACACCGTTTCGTCAAGTAAACCGTTGACTTAGTCTGCAATACATGAAAACCATTATCTTTTTCCATCGTCGCCGCCGTCCCCTGCTGCCGCAGGCGGCTGTCATGTCGTTTACGCAACTTCGCCACAATATTGTCACATTTGCTCCTCTGAAGGGCCAGGCGGTCAACTGCACACGGAATCAGGGAATTATTTATGCGCTGTTCGCAACTGCCCCATATAGGCAGTGTAGAGACTCTTGTAGAATTCGATGTCCTCATCGGTGGCCTGGGAGAATGTCAGCTCCGTCAGGCCGGCTTCGTAGCTTTTCTCCAGCGCCGCCAGCACCTCTTCGGTCTTTGTGCAGAACCTCAGGGCGATATAGGCAAAATTGGCGGCGATATGCATGTGAATCTCCGTCTTGCCGAGCCGCTGTCTCAGCAGTTCCACTTCCTGCCGGGTGGCAAATTTTTCCATGCTGTTGCTCTCCCTGTCATCCGTCATAGTCTCCAATGCCGTCTTGCGCTCTTAAGGCTGTGTTCGCTAGTGTCTGTCCAGGAATGAGCAATTTTGTTCTAAATCTAGGCGCTCGATAAATTTAACCACAGGCATATAATTGATATTCCGAGGATTAAATTTTGAGAGCAACCGGTAAGCGAAGTATGAGACTCCGGGAGTTAGGGCAAAAGTGCCATTTATGGACAGGCACTATCTACCTTTTCCGGGGCTGAATGGCAACACCTTTTCCGCAGAACCTGTAGAAGCAGGAGACAGCAGCCGGACACCACCGGCAGGAACGTATGCGAACATGCCAAGTCAAATTTATGACAGCCACCGGCGGCGGAGGCGGCTATGTGGTGGTCAAAAATATGACACAGGAGGGCGGCCAGGATAACGGCAGGGGGCGGCCGATGTCGGCAGAGCCGGTGTTGATGTTGCTTATGGTGTTGATATATTGAGGGTAAGTGGTGTCTGGGTTAGAGGGGCTTGTCATTGCCGCCATTTTTCTGGCACATGAGTTGCATTGACGGTGGGTAGAGGCAAAGGGTAAAGATCACGGGAAGATTTCCCTAAAGTTTTTTGCCCTGCGTACCGAAAAAGATCTACAACGACACGATGGAAAACACATTTCAAGGAATTGGTATGAATATGACGGCAAAAGCATCTCTCATTGAATCTGCTCAACAGCAACTGGCGGATATTGATAGAGTTATGGTTGAGCTGGATCATTTCAAGAAGCAGACACAGCGTCTCGACCTGATGAACAGACTTCATGCCCGGGTTGCCGGCGTCCTCAGTCTGTCGGGAATGATAGAGGCCTATTCCGTCTGGCTTATGCCCCTGGTTGAACATGAACTGATCGGGTATCACAATACTACACGCAACAAACAGCATCTGTTCTGTTCCGGTCATGGTCCCAATAGAAGAAGGGCCATCGCCTTTGCCGAGCAGCTCATCGAATCCGAAAGCGGCAATGAAGGCCTCTACCGCGACGATCACGGTCAGTGCGCCCACAAGTGGCTCATCGAAAGGGCCGGGGACGCCGGCATCTTTCTCCTTCTTCAAAACGGCAGAAAATTGACGGAAGATGAACTGGAAATCATTAATGAGTCGCTGGTGATTCTCAATGACTCACTCAAACGCGCCCTTGATTACGAAGATCTTTTCGAACGGGCCGCCAACGATTCACTCACCGGGCTGGCCAACCGCCGTACCTTCGAGGAGCGTATTCACGGCATGATGGACAGCGCCAAGCGCTACAAGAATGCCTTGACCATGCTGTCGATGGATCTGGATAGATTCAAGGATATCAACGATAATTTAGGCCACCTGGCCGGGGACCAGGTTTTAAAGTCCGTTGCCGCCGTTTTGCAGAAGGCGGTTCGCTCTTCCGACCTGCTGGTGCGTATGGGCGGGGATGAGTTCATTCTGGTGCTGGACAACACCGATAAAGACAATGCCAGAATTCTCGCCGAGAGGCTGGTGCGGGCCATTGATGATCTGGATATCCACGCCGATGCCGACACCAAGCTTGGCATCAGCATAGGCCTTGCCCAGCTCGAAAAGGAAGAAAACCTGCAGGCTTGGCTGGAGAGGGCCGATGACATTCTCTATCACGCCAAGTCCGAGGGACGTTCGAGGGTAGCCGTGCGCTGAAAGACCCGGTTGTGACGATGTGACGATCACAAAAAGGCGGCCTTGCAAAGGGCCGCCTTTTTGTTTGCCATGGCATCCCCTGAAAAAAGCCTTGTCTGCCGGTGGGCCGCGGTCTATTCCTCGATGGTAATGGAAAGCGGTATGGCGTGCAGGCCGCTGGATTTCTGGCGGGTGAACCCCATTGACCAGTCGGTGCAGCGGGCCGCTCCATTAAGGTCGGTATTGACCGTTTCCACCACCTTGTTGATGTTGATCACCGGATGACGGGAAAAAACGGCGGGCAGACCCTGGGTCAGGTTGCAGGCCAGGCAGTGGCCCGGACGTTCCTTGAGCTGCAGTTCAAGTTCGATGCTTCTGGCGCTGCACCCCTGATAGGCCAGGCTGATGTCGTAGGCTCCCTCGTCGGCATCCCCCAACAGGGCTTCGAAAAATTCATCTGCCCGATTCTGGGGGAAGAGTTTCTGCAGGTAGTGGGGGGTAAACAGTGCATCAATGGCTTCTTGTTTCATGGGTGGTACCTTTTTTTAAAGATAATGGTGTGCTCGGGGGTCAATCTTTTGGCCGGTTACTATAGCCTAACCGCCGCTGTTGTCAACCAACGTTGCAGCCGGCAAAGGGCTGTGGTAGAGTAGCCGCCATGCAAACACAGATACCTCAAATTCATGCGGATCGGGACCATCCTCAAATTAACAGGGATTGTCTCAATGCGCAACAATATGAAGCCGTAACCAGTGTTGACGGGCCGATTCTGGTGGTTGCCGGAGCAGGCAGCGGAAAAACCAGAACCCTTGTCTACCGCGTCGCCCATCTCATACACAGCGGCGTGCCGCCGGAGAGGATCCTGCTTCTCACCTTCACCC
>JBEPWT010000070.1:0-14133 GCA_041642275.1 Desulfopila sp.
GGGGGCTTCTGGAGGCTGTCGCAGGGTAATGTTGGTATGGGTGTCAGTGGCTGGAGGTTGCCGTTTGTCATTGTGGCGAAGGCCGCAATCCAGGGGACAGAAGACAGGAGACAGAAGTCAGAAGACAGACTGGATTCCGGATCGGGGTCTGGAATGACGGTAGGGGGCTGCTGGTGGCTGTCGCAGGGTAATGTTGGTATAGGTGTCAGTGGCTGGAGGTTGCTGTTTGTCATTGTGGCGAAGGCCGCAATCCAGATTGTTTGCTGTTGAGGGCATTGATCGTACGGTGTAGATGGAAGATCCAAGAAAAGGTCCAGGAAAGACCACGATGTCACTACACGAAAAGTATATGAAAATGGCGCTGGCCGAGGCGGAACTGGCTCTTAAGGCCGGCGACTTTCCGGTGGGCTGCGTCATTGGCGATGAAAGCGGTCCTCTCGTCAGAGCCAGGAGGATCAACAGCAGGTACGGCAACGAACTTGATCATGCCGAAATCGTGGCGTTGCGCCGGCTCCATGATGGCTCTTCCGGGAAAACGCCGGGGGAACTCACCATATATTCGACCATGGAACCCTGTCTCATGTGCTTTTCCACCTTGATTCTCAATAATGTACATACCATAGTATACGCATACGAGGACGCCATGGGAGGCGGCACATCTTTACCGCTTGCCGGATTGAAACCACTCTATTCCTCGAAAAAGGTGGTCGTGGTCCCCGATGTGCTGCGCCGCGAGAGCCTTGCGCTTTTCAAGCGTTTTTTCAGGGAGGATCTCCACGGATACTGGCGCAACTCCCTGCTTGCGGAGTACACCCTTAAGCAATGAATCGGCAGGAGCCGAGAGAGATAATACGTTTTTCATGAGCCATCCCACTGCCCGGACCGTCGGCTTCAAAGCCGGCGAGCGTAATGTTTTTTTTCACATCCTCACCGCCTGCAATCTCAGGTGCAGGCATTGCTACATCAATACCAGCCAGCATGGTTCGCAAACGCTGAGCCGCCAGACGATCGAGAAATGGCTTGGGCTTTTTGCCGATCCCGACCGGAGAAGCAACCTCGTTTTTCTGGGCGGGGAACCGACGCTGCACCCGGAGCTTGCGCAGTGCATCAGAGCCGCAAAGAAGCTCAACTATGCGGTAACCGTCGACTCCAACGGCTATCTCTTTCATGATTTTCTTAAGCGCACTTCGCCGGAGGAACTGGATTATCTCAGTTTCAGCCTCGACGGACCGGATGCCATGGTCAACGATCCCATCCGCGGCAGGGGAGTTTTCGCTGTCTGTCTGGAAAACATGAAAAAAGCCGTAGCGGCGGGATTCAAAGTGAGCGTGATCTACACGGTCAGCAGAGCCAACATCGATCATCTGCACCGCATGGTGCCCCTGTTGAGTGAAATCGGCGTGAAGAGATTTTTTATTCAGGTTATCGGACTGCGGGGAGAATCGGCGATTTTCCCACTGAAATCAGGCGATGAGGCCCGGGAGAATCCGCAGGTAAGCAGAAGCAAGTGGCTTGCGGTGGTGCCTGCGGTGGCCGAGATGGGGGCTAAAGCCGGCCTGCACGTGACCTACCCCAAGGTCTTTCTCGATCGCGGCGAAGACTTTGAATGCGCAGGCGAAGTGGCTGAGAACTATTTCATTTTCCCCAATGGCAGGGTCTACCAGTGTCCGCTGTGCGAGGATTATGCCCTGCACGCCTACACCATAGAAAACGACCAGCTGGTGCCGCAGAAAGGGCTGACGGAGAAAATGCTCTTTGCCTTGAAGATCGAAGAGGGGTGCGTCATGAACCGCCTGCTGCAGCCCGACACCATCGAATATGACCACAGCGGCAAGCCGGTTGCCAGAATCTCCTGCTGCCTTTTGAAACAGGAGATCTACTGATCGTCGGCCGCAGTCGTTTTTTTGCCGGGGAAAAGCCGCATAAGCACAATGCCGCTTTCATAGAGAAGCACCAGCGGGATTGTCAGAAGCAGCGTCGCCATCAGATCGCCGGCGCTCAGAAGAAAAGCAAGGACGATAATGGCGCCGTAGAAATAGATGCGTTTGCTGCGAAAATAGAGAGGCGTGACCAGGCGGGCCCTGCCGGTCATCACCATGAGAAAGGGTATCTGAAAGGCGAGGCCGAAGGCCAAAACGGTGCGGATGACGAAGGTCAGGTATAAGCCGAGCTTGGGCAGCGGTTCGAGGCTTTCGCTGGCGTAGCTCATGAAATAGGCGAGCATGCGCGGCAGCATGCCGAAGAGCGCAAAATAGGCCCCGAGGAGGAAGAGCAGCGTCCCCCAGAAAACGACGGTTGCCGCCAGCCGCTTTTCATTTTTCTTCAGACCGGGGGCGACAAAGGACCACCCCTGGTAAAGAATGACAGGAAAGCTCGCCGCCAGGCCGACCAGCAGTGAGAGCTTGATATAGGCGATGAAGGCTTCGGGAAGATTGGTGTAGACCAGCTTCTTCATCAGCGGCGTCGCCTCGTAGAGCGGGGCGATCAAAACGACGGCGATCTCCTCGGAGAAGACATAGGCGATGCCGGAGCAGGCGATGATGGCCAGAAACATTTTGACTATCCGTCGCCGAAGCTCCAGGTGGTGAGGCCTGAAGACATGAATTGCCCGCTCGAGCATTATTTTTTGTCTCCCTCAGGCTTTTCGTCCTTTTTTTCGGAGGCCTCGCCGGCTGACGGTTCGGCGGCGCCGGAACTGTTGCGAGGCGGCTCCGGCGCTTGAGCGTCGCTGCCGTCTTCAGGCACCTCTTCCGGCGGGGAAGAGGCTTCGTCGCGGGTGTTGATCGAGTATTCTTCAGTAACCCTGTTGGCCCTGTTCAGTTCTTCGAGATCATCGGGAACCTTCCAGGAGGCGGAGTCGTTCTCAAGGAGCGACTCCTTGAAGTTTCTGGCGGCATCCTCCAGGGTGGGTTTGATATCATTGAGGGGATTGTCATCGGTGTTCATGCTGTCCTTGAGACCTTCGGCCGTCTTTTTCAGATCTACCAGCGTCTTGGCTATGGAGCGGGCGAGATCGGGCAGTTTGTCCGGACCGACGACGATGAGGGCCAGAGCGAGAATGAGGAGAAGTTCTGGAAAACCGATGCCAAACATGGAGTTTACCTCTACCGATGGATGATGCGCCCGGGTGGTGCTGGTATAGATGCGCGGGCGACTGTGAACGGATCAGTCTCCTGAAAACCGTGATGCTTCAAAATACGGTATTTGCCGAAGACTGTCAATGAGTGTGGGGCCGCCACCGCCAGGGGCAGGGACCATCGCCGGAGAAGACTCCCCGTGGCGTGGGCTTCCGGTGGTTCCTGAACGAAAAATCTCATTGATTGACTTTGTGGCAAGTATTGGATATAATCGTTCGTTTGTCCATCGTCATTGTGATGTATAAAGTGGTAACACGGTATGCACGGTGGTGGAAAATGAAAAGCAATACACTTTCTCAGGAGAAGATATGTCCAGTGTTGTAATCGTCGGCACCCAGTGGGGTGATGAAGGAAAAGGAAAAATTGTCGATATGCTCACCCGTTATGCGGACTATGTCGTCCGATTTCAGGGAGGAAACAACGCCGGCCATACGCTGGTGGTTGACGGCAGGCAGTTCATTTTCCACATTATCCCGTCCGGAATCCTCTATGAGAATAAAAAATGCGTCATCGGCAATGGCGTTATTATTGATCCGGCGGTTCTTCTCGCCGAAATTCAAGGGCTGCAGGAAAAGGGGCTGCCGGTCACCCCCGAGCGTTTACTGATAAGCGAAAGGGCGCATTTGATCATGCCCTACCATTCGACGCTCGATCAGGTGAGCGAGGCGGCTTTGTCGGCGGGCAAAAAAATCGGCACCACCGGCAGAGGCATAGGACCCTGCTATGTCGACAAGGTCGGACGATCCGGCATCAAGATCGGCGATTTGAGCGATATGGGGCTTTTTCGCGACAGGCTCGAAGCCAACCTCGAGGAAAAGAACTTTCTGCTGACGCAAAAGTATAACGTTCAAGCCCTGGATATGGAGGAGATCTACGGCATATTCCAAGAGCATGCCGAGAAGCTGCTGCCCTTTGTCACCAATGTCTCCCTGGAACTTGACAAGGCCAGGAAAAACGGTGCCAATATTCTCTACGAAGGGGCGCAGGGCACTCAGCTCGACATCGATCACGGGACCTATCCCTTCGTCACTTCCTCCAATACCATCGCCGGCAACGCCTGCAACGGATCCGGCATAGGTCCGGTGCATATCGACAGCGTCATCGGCATCCTCAAGGCCTATACCACCCGTGTCGGCGAAGGTCCTTTTCCTACGGAACTCTTCGACGGGACCGGCGAGCAACTGCAGAAAAAGGGTGGAGAATTCGGGGCGACAACCGGCCGGAAAAGACGCTGCGGCTGGCTCGACGGCGTTGTCGCCAACGATGCTGTCCGTCTCAACGGCATAACCGGCCTGGCCATAACCAAACTCGATGTGCTCTCCGGCCAGAAGAGCTTGAAAATCGCCCGTAAATACCAGCATGAGGGTGAAAACTATGAGGCTATGCCCGCCAGCCTCAGACTGGCCCGGGAGGTCGAGCCGGTGTATGAGGAAATCGCAGGCTGGCAGGAGGAGATCGACGATGTTCGCAGCTTTGATGACCTCCCCCGTCAGGCACAGGACTATATCCGCAGGATTGAGGATATTACCGGGGTGGAGGCCGCCATCGTCTCGGTGGGGCCGGATCGCGAGGAGACAATGCTCTTGAAAAATCCTTTTGAAAAATAAGATGTACTTTTCCCCCGGAAAAATGATATGACGTAGAACCGGGATAACTAAAAAAACACTTGAAATTGAGAATATAGGTGAAAGTATGGCTAGAATTACCGTTGAAGATTGCCTGGAAAAAGTGGGCGACGACAATCGTTTCAATCTTATTCATCTCGCTGTGAAGCGGATTCGTCAGCACAGACAGGGCGAGCCTTTTCTGGTTAACGGCAAAAACAAGGAAATTGTTATGACCTTGAGAGAGATCGCCGCCGGCAAGGTGACCATGGAGAACATCAATGACCTGCCCGGTGCCCTGGAGGTGCCGGAGAAGCAGAGTGATGACGATGGAGTAAAAGTTGATTCCCAAGAGGTGTAAACAGAGGTTGAGTGGACATGCCAAGAGATTACTACGAAATACTGCAGATAAGCAGAAACGCGCAGAACGGTGAAGTAAAAAAGGCTTATCGCAAGCTGGCGATGAAATATCATCCCGACCGTAATCCCGGCGATAGCGAAGCGGAAAACATCTTCAAGGAATGCACCGAGGCCTACGAGGTTCTCAGTGATCCGAAGAAGCGCCAGATATATGATACCTACGGCTACGATGGCCTGAAAAACAGCGGCTACAGCGGGCCGGGGAATTTCGACGATATCTTTTCCAGTTTCGGCGATATCTTTGGCGATATCTTCGGCTTCGGCGGCGGCCGGGCGCAGGCGAGAAGAAATGGACCGATTCCCGGCAACGATCTGCGCTACGATTTGGCCATCTCCTTCATGGAGGCGGTTCACGGTGTTGAAAAAGAGATTAAAATTACCAAAAAGGATACCTGCTGGACCTGCGAGGGCACAGGCAGCAGGCCCGGCTATTCGCGGGAGGAGTGCCCGAGCTGCGGCGGACGCGGCCAGGTTATCCGCTCGCAGGGCTTTTTTCAGGTCAGTTCAGCCTGTCCACGCTGCAACGGCGAAGGCCAGATCGTTACCGAACCCTGTGCCGACTGCGACGGACTGGGGCTGGTGGACAAGAGCAAGAACGTTTCCCTCAAGATTCCCGCAGGTGTCGACACCGGCGCCAAGATGCGCCTGACGGGAGAAGGCGAGGGGGGCAGGCGGGGCGGTCCCGCAGGTGATTTGTACATCGTCATCTACGTTGAGGAGCATGAGTTCTTCAAACGGGACGGCAATGTCATTTTCTGCAAGCTGCCGGTACCCATGGTCAGTGCCGCCCTGGGAACGGAGGTGGAGGTGCCGACCATCCACGGCAAGAAAAAACTCACCATACCCGAGGGTTCGCAGTCAGGAGACATCTTTACCCTGGAGAAGGAGGGCGTTGCCAGTCTGCGCGGCCGGGGCCGGGGCAATATGGTTGTCGAATTGCAGGTGATGACCCCCACAAACCTCTGCAAGGAACAAAAGGACGTTCTTCGGGATTTCGATAAGCTCTGCGACAAACACGGTCAGAATAACGAGCACGAGGGCTTTTTCTCGCGGCTGTTCAGCGAGGTTTTGGGAAAATAACAGAGGTTACCGGAGCGGATCATGGCACAGAAACAGGATTCCTTCACACATTTTGATGAACAGGGCAATGCGGTGATGGTCGATGTCGGCGCCAAGCTCGATACCGAAAGGATAGCCGAGGCTTCCGGGCGTGTGCGGATGAGCCCTTCCGCCTACGCCCTGGTCAAGAGCGGCTCCATGCGAAAGGGCGATGTCCTGGGAGTTGCCAGGATCGCCGGCATTATGGCCTCGAAAAAGGTCGACAGCCTGATCCCTTTGACCCATCCCCTGCAGATTTCAAAATCGACCGTCGAGTTTATTCTTCATGATGCCGACAGCACCATCGAAATACGGGCAGTCGTGGGCATCACCGGTAAGACCGGCGTCGAAATGGAAGCGCTGACCGCTGTTTCCGTTGCGGCGCTGACGATATACGATATGTGCAAGGCCGTTGACAAGTCGATGGTCATAGACAATATACAACTCATGCGGAAAAGCGGCGGCAAAAGCGGAGACTTTGACCGCGGCCAATAAGTTGGCACCATTCATTTCAAATGTAGAGTTCATTTAGGAGCATCCGGATGGATAAGGAAACCTTAGAGAAATTTAAAGAGCAACTCCAGCAGAAACGTGAGGAAATCCTGAGCGAAGCAGGCAAGACCCTTACTGAAATGACCGATCAGAACCAGAACGTACCTGATCCCAACGACAGGGCCACCATCGAGTCCGGCAGAAGCTTTGAGCTCCGCATCAGGGACCGCGAGAGAAAACTGCTCTCCAAAATAGAAGAAGCCCTGCAGCGTGTGGAGGACGGTGAATATGGTGTCTGTGAAGACTGTGGCGATGAGATCGGTCTTAAACGACTGGAAGCCAGGCCGGTGACGACCTTGTGCATCGACTGCAAGACACTCCAGGAAACCAAAGAACGATCCCAGGGTAACAAATAATGCCCGAGCTACGCAAAGATCCCATCCTCGGTCGCTGGATCATCATTTCCAGGGAGCGCAGCAAGAGACCCACGGATTTTCTTGTGGAAAAAGCAGAGGTGACCGGCGGTTTCTGTCCCCTCTGTCCCGGCAACGAAAGCACCACGCCCCCCGAGGTTTTCGCCTTTCGCGACGGCAAAACGACCGGCAGGGATGCTCCCGGGTGGCAGGTGCGGGTGGTGCCCAATAAATATCCGGCGCTTGTTATCGAAGGGGACCTCGACAAAGAAGGCGTCGGTCTTTATGATAAGATGAATGGTATCGGCGCTCACGAGGTAATCGTTGAGAGCCCCAATCATGACGAAGACTTCGCCTATCTCAAGCCCGAAGATATGGCCCTGGTCTTCATGGCTTTTAAAAGCAGGTTGAATGATTTGCTGATGGACAGCCGTTTCCAGTACGTGATGATCTTTAAAAATCACGGCAGGGCAGCGGGAGCATCACTTGAACATTCTCATTCGCAGCTTGTGGCGCTGCCCATTCTGCCAAGGATGATCGTCTCCGAGCTTGAGGGATCCCTGTCCTACTTCAAATACAAGGAGCGCTGCATCTTCTGCGACATAATACGGCAGGAGATAAAGCAAAAAGAGCGTGTCGTCTGTCAGAATGATGATTTTATAACCATAACCCCCTTTGCCCCGAGAACGCCGTTTGAGATGTGGATTCTGCCGAAACAACACTCCTCGTCCTTCAGGAGAGCCGACGACGCGACGATGTACTCGCTATCCAGGCTCTTTGCCGAAAGTCTGCAGCGGCTCGACAAGTGCATTCCCAATGTTCCCTACAATTTTGTTTTGCATACGCAGCCGCTGCGCGTCGATAACCTGGAACATTTCCACTGGCATTTTGAAATCGTCCCGAAGCTCACATCGATCGCCGGGTTTGAGTGGGGGTCTGGCTTCTATATAAATCCGATGCCCCCGGAAGAGGCGGCGTTGTTTTTACGCGAATCTCTCTAATCCAAGGAGAGGAAGTATGAAAAAGATATTGCTGGTCGACGATGAAGAAAATATCCGCTTCGTCTATGAAGAAGAGTTTAAAGAAGGCGGATATCAGGTTGTTTCCGCCGCAAACGGTATGGATGCCCTGGACATTTTCGAACGGGAAAGGCCGGATCTGGTAATACTTGACATCCAGATGCCGGGCCTCAACGGTATCGAGGTGCTCAGACGCATGAAAACCATTGATTCTTCGGTGCCTGTGATTTTGAGCAGTGCCTTTCCTGAATTCAAGCAGGATCTCGGAGCCTGGGCCTCGGATGAGTACATTGTCAAATCCGCCGACCTGCAGCAGTTGAAAGATGCCGTCGACCGATGTTTGAATAAAAAGTGAGGTCTACTTCTCTGAGCAACAGCATTGCATCGTTTTCCTGCGTTTCACTCATCTCCTCGGGGTTATGAAAGACATCCAGAGCCAATTGGACCATAGAAGGGTCAATATTAAAAAGGTGGGCGTGAAGACGATCTCCTACCCAATAACTGTGCTGGACAAGCAAAACAACCATCAGCACACCATCGCCTCGCTCAATATGTATGTGAACCTGCCGCATAAATTCAAGGGCACGCATATGAGCAGATTTATCGAGATACTCAATCAGTTTCATGGGGAGATAGATCTTCGCAGCTTTCAGAAGATTCTCGAGGAGATGAAGGAGCGGCTCGATGCCGAGGCTTCCCATATTGAAATCTGCTTCCCCTATTTTCTTCAGCGGCCGCAATCGCGGGAAATCCTGAAAACCGGCCGCTATGACTGCCAGATGCATGGTTCTCTGGGCAACGACGATGGCCTTGAGTTTCGCCTCAAGGTTCCCATATTCCGTCCGCTGAAAAAGCAGGATTTCGAGGGGATGCCTCACTCCCGCGGCCACTGGGGAAATTCGGTGGTCACCGTCCGCTTCAAGAGCTTCATCTGGATAGAAGACATCATCCACCTGGTTGAGCGTTCCATCTACACAACACAAAAACAGGGAGAGGAAGATGCCGAACAGGTCTATTCCGTGGAAACGCTTTCCCAAAAAATCTCCGAAAACCTCTCGACACAAAAAGAAATAAAGTGGTACTCTGTGCTGGTTGAAAATCTCAGTGAAGGATATTCCACCTTTGCCCTGCTGGAATCCGGCACCAGCCGCGCGGGAATATCGCCATCCGGAAAATGATACTTACCCGAAAATAACTATGAGCCACTTACTTTTTGAAATCGGCACGGAAGAACTGCCGGCAGGATACATCGAACCTGCCCTGGCGCAGCTGCAGGAAAAATTTGCTGCCAAGGCGGATGATAAGAAAATCGCTCACGGGCAAATCGCCACCATGGCGACGCCGCGCCGGCTCACTCTCGTTGTCCATGATCTGGCCGAGAAACAAGATGATATCAAAGAAGATATCATGGGACCCTCGGTTAAGGCAGGATTCGACGAAAATGGCGAGCCCAGCAAGGCCGCCCTTGGTTTTGCCAGGTCGAAAGGGGCAGCAGCAGAAGACTTGAAGGTGGTGTCGACGCCCAGGGGGGAGTACCTCATGCTCAGCCGGGAGATCGCCGGCAGGCAGACCCTGGACCTGTTGCCCGACATGCTGCAAAAACTCCTGCTTGAGCTGAGTTTTCCAAAATCCATGCGCTGGGGCAGCAATACCCACTCTTTCGCCAGACCGATTCAATGGCTGGTGGCCCTCTATGGGAATGTGCTGGTGAATTTCAGCCATGAGGGAATCACCGCCTCAAACAGCAGCAGGGGCCATCGCTTTCTCAACAATTACGAGATTTCCCTTGAAAATGCTTTGACCTACGAACAGCAGCTCGAGGAGGTCAATGTCATAGTCGACGCCGGCAGACGGAAAGAGATGGTTGTGCAGACCATCAAGGAAGCCGTGGCCGGTTTGCCGTCCTTGTCCGGCGGCGAGGTTTTCATCGACCAGGCCCTGCTCGACACGGTCACCTACCTGGTGGAGACGCCCTGCGGTATCTGTGGAGAATTCGATGAAAAATTTCTCACTCTCCCCGACGAGGTATTGATTACCTCTATGCGGGAACATCAGAAATATTTTCCGGTGGTCGATGCGGATGGAGCCCTGCTGCCCGGCTTTGTTGCCGTCAACAATACCAGGACCGAGGATGCATCCCTGACCCGCAGAGGCCATCAGCGGGTGTTGCGGGCGCGACTGGAAGATGCACTCTTTTTTTATAACAGCGACCGGCAACGCAGGCTGGAACAACTGGTGCCGGAGCTCAAAGGCATCGTCTTTCAGGCCAAGCTGGGGACGATGCTGGAAAAGAGCGAACGAATGGTCAAACTCGCCAGAATGCTAGCTGAAAAGCTCGCACCGGAACATGTTGACAATGCCTGCAGGGCGGCGCTGCTCTGCAAGGCGGATCTGTTGACGGACATGGTCGGCGAGTTTCCCTCCCTCCAGGGGATCATGGGTGAGGCCTATGCCCGCGGCTCCGGTGAGAAAGACGAAGTAGCCACTGCCCTGCGTGAGCACTATATGCCCAAACGCTCGGGCGCCGCACTGCCCAGTCGGACCGAAGGCGTCCTGGTCGGTCTGGCGGACCGGCTGGATACCCTCACCGGCTGCTTCGGTATAGGCCAGGTACCTTCGGGCACCGCCGATCCCTTCGGGTTGCGCCGGATATCGCTGGCCATACTTCATATAATCGCAGACAGGGGATATTCGCTGTCGCTGCGGGAGATACTGCACAAATCCCTGGCGCTTTACGGCAACAGAGTGGACGGCAGTTCCGCCACGGTCGATGCCGTGCTGGCCTTCATCGAGGGCCGCTATCGCCACGACCGCATTGCCAAAGGCGATGATGCCGGAGCGGTGGCCGCCGGTGTGGCCGTCGGTTTCGACGACATCAACGACTGCAGCCTGCGGATCACCGCGCTGTCGAGTTTCAAGACCGACCCTTCCTTCGCCGTGCTGGCATCCTCCTACAAACGCATCCGCAACATAATAAAGGACAATAGAACCACCGATGTCAACGGTGACCTGTTTGTCGAGAATGCCGAAAAAGACCTCTTCCAGCTGTTGGGAGAAGTGCGGGCTGCCATGATCCCGCTGGTGGAAAACAGAGACTACCATGGCGCTTTGGAGCATCTGTTGAAAATGAAGGAACCGCTTGACCGCTTTTTCGATGAGGTGATGGTAATGGCCGAGGATGAGAAGGTCCGTCTCAACAGACTCAATCTGCTGACCGCCCTGGGCGAGTTGGTGCTGCAGATCGGCGATATTTCCAAGATGCAGGAAGGATGACAGGGTAGCTGACTCTGTTCTTGAGGCCAAAAAAAAACTTGCTTACCCATAAAGCTCAGCTTCCTGTTCATTGCCCTGGAGGCGCTTGTCTCACGGGACGCCATAAACCCGTCCCTGGGGGCTTCGCTGCAGCCGTCCTGGCTGCAGAGACCCGTGAGACAAGCACCTCCAGGCCACCAATAGGTGATAGGCTGAGGTTTCTACGTAATTAGCAAAAAAAGCCTGCCGGTTATCCGGCAGGCTTTTTTTTGTGATTACCCTTCATGTTTGGCAGTATATTTTGAGACAGGGTGTTCGTTTCCGGGGTAATCAGATTTTTGCCTATTTCACATGGCAGGTCTTGCAGCTTCTCAACATCTTTTTGCTGGAATCTTCCTTGGCCACCGTCCGGTGGCATTCGAGGCAGTTGCCGTGCCCGACGTCCTTCAAATCATCCATGTCGTATTTGCCGACTTTGCGGCCGCCGAGGACTTCACTGTTATGACATTCTTCACATTTCTTTATTTCCATGCCCTCGGTGTAGGCAACCTGCTTGCCGTCATCGGACATGCCGTGATGGCACTCACCGCATTCATAGGCTTCCTGGTGCACTTTGTGCGGCAAAAAAGCGGGCGGCTGTTTTTTGTCGGTGTCGCTGCTGGTAAATGTCAGCTCATCGGGAACCTCCTGCGATGTCGACATTGAGATTCCAACATAGCCAAGTGTCAGAAACAGTACGGACAAACCACATACTAGTACTTTTTTCACCATAACTTACCTCGCTCTTTGAATGTTTGGGATGCTGTGAAACCGGCTGCTTTCGGGGTTCCTTCTCTCGTCGTTTACCTTTCAGGGTACACCATATACTGCAGAAATACAAATTCCGATTGCAATTTGCGGCACAACGGGCCCGGTTGTCCGGCAAACGCCTTGCCTCCACGGCTGGAAGATCCTTCGCCCCGTCCTGGTCGGCCGTCTCCAGCCGGGATCAACTCGAACCGTAACTGTGCAGGCCGGAGAGGAGAAAATTGACGCCGTAATAGGTGAACATGACCGCACAGAAGCCTATCAGCGCCAGCCAGGCAATGCGGGTGCCGCCCCAGCCCCTGGTGTAGCGCGCATGCAGGGTGATGGCATAGACGAACCAGGTGATCAGCGACCAGGTCTCCTTGGGATCCCAGCTCCAGTAGGTGCCCCAGGCCGAATTGGCCCAGACAGCTCCGGTGATGATTCCGGCGGTCAGCCAGATGAAGCCGAATACCATCATCTTGTGGATGATCATGTCGATGGTCTGTAAAGGCGGCAGGGAGGCGAGAAAGCCGTTGGACCGCGTTGTTTCCGGGGCTTTGGAGCGCTTTTTGAGAAGGTACATGGCGCCCAGTGCGGCAGCGACGGCAAAGGCGGCATAACCAATAAAGCAAGTGACCACGTGAGAGATAAGCCAGTTGGACTGCAGCGCCGGAACCAGCGGTGTTATGGCTTTGGTGATATTGGTCGACATCGAGGCATAGGCCATGGCCAGAAAGGCCATGGGGAGGGTGAAAGCACCGATCGCCTTAATTTTGAACTTCCACTCGATAAAAAGGTAGAGTGCGACGATGGTCCAGGCGAAGAAAACCACGGACTCATACATGTTGGTGAGAGGCGCACGGCCTATCCCCATTTCGTATGATTCGTACCAGCGAAGACCTATGCCCACTGTCTGGATGAGCAGGGCGAAGGCGGTAAACCAGGTGGCGAATTTCGAAAGCTGCCGGACTTTAAATATGAAAACGATGAGATAAAGTACAGACGCAAAGAGGTAGGTAAATGTGGTAATACCCAAGAGAGTTGAACTGTCCATAAAAATGCTCCGAAAAATCAGGTTCAAACGTCAAAGCGAAATATTGCGACGGAGGACGGCTTCAGATATCGCTGCAGATATCGTCGGCAAGTTCATGGAACCGCTTTTCGAATGCCGCCCTGTTTTTGTTGGCAGAGCCTTTCATTGCAATCAGGGTGCCGGTATCCTGTGGTCGAAGTATGAGCCATATGCGTCTGTGTGACAGGAAAAAGGCGACATACAGCCCAATGAGCATCAGTGCAAAGCCGACATAGACCACCCAGACACCTGGGTCCTTGGCGACCTGTAGCCCTGTTGCGTATCGCTGTTTTGCAGAAAATATATAGGTGCCATCGGGGCGGTGAACCTTGGCTTCTTCACCGTTTTCCAGCCAGAACTGGGATGGGGTTCCCCTGTCGTCGTTGAACCAGATCTTCATGCGCACCACCCGGTCGCGTATGGTTTCGAGGTTGATAATGCCGAAACGGACATTTTTTTCCTCCCACGCCAGCTCTTTCTGGTACTCCCCGGTGAAGATTTGCGGCCGGGCGTTCTCTTCGGCAAGGGTGAAGATAAAGTCGCTATAGCCCTGATAACTGGATTGATAGAAGGTGATGCCCTTGTATTTCAAGGGATGATTGACTTCTATGTTTTTATGCGCCACCGCCTTGTCGTTCTCGAAAATGGTCAGGCTGGATATGTATTCCTTCGGCATGCCGTTGGCATAAAAATCGATGTCAAAGCGGTTGCAGCGGACGGTAAAGCCGAGATCTATCGGTTCCCCGCCTTCGTAGGGGTAGACCGTGTTGCTGCTCTGCATTTCAGGCAGCAGGATACCGGCTTTGAAGCCGGTAAGCTCCCCGTAGATTGCTCCTG
>JBEPWT010000071.1:0-13590 GCA_041642275.1 Desulfopila sp.
GTATATTTAAAATCCATTTCGGGGTAGGGAAACTCCCGTATGTATTCGAGAATTCGTTCGGTGGCCAGATCAGTTCTTCCCAGCAGTGCGTAAAATTGCCTCTGGGCTTCGGTCAGTTTCTGCCGCACCGCCGGAAAATCTGGTTCCAGACCAATGAGCAGATTCCCGCAGAACAGGTCCATGGCCTCGTTCTTGATGGAGATATATTGCCGGAGACGCTGTTGGTCCACGTCGCCGGGACATTTGCCGACCCCGGGTTTGAGAATGGAGAACAGGTTAAAGGGAGTGGTGAAGTTCTTGGGGGTTACCTTGCCTATGGCAATTATATACTCTCGTTCCTGCAGCTGATTGCGGGCGACCTCGCGGTCCATGAGTATATGGGTGTCATAATAGCCGCAGAGTTCCTCGAGCCGACTGGCGACGGCAAAGGCCGAGCCGAAGCGGTGCACCCTCGGACCAAGCTGTGCCTCGATGATGTCACCGAGGAACAGTCCCATGCGCGTCGCCGGAATACGTCCTTCGTCAATGGCGATGTTGCAGCGGATAGCCGCCTGTAGTGCCCTGGTACAGAGTTCTTCAACCGAGCCCTGCGCCCGTTTTTCAAACACAATGACGGCGCCGTCTCCCGCCGAGGGATCGACGGAGACGGGCTGGAATTCATCCGCCAGCACCACCGACTGGAACTCCTGGTAATAGGCGATGATGTAATCACGTATCTCTTCGGGTCGCATATGCTGCGTCAGCCTGGAGTACTGTTCCATATCGGTCAGAAGAATCACGACCTCTTTGGTGACATTATCTTTCTGCATTCCAACCTCGTAGCGATACACCAGAATCTCGGCGCATCATCAATAGTCTACAAACAGTTCGCATTCCACCACCTGAGAGCAAAACAAATATACTGCTATCCGGCCGACCCCTTTTCTAGCTCCTGAAGCATCGTCCCGAGATTGCTGAATCTTCTGGTGCGGCGGGCCAGCGCCACTTTCAGCATTTCCCTGCCGGCCAGCAGCCGCAGACTCTTTCTGGCACGGGTGATGCCGGTATAGACAAGCTCTCTGGATACCACCGGATTGTCCGCTTCGGGCAGTACCAGAACCACATCATCGAATTCGGAACCCTGACTCTTGTGGACGGTCATGGCAAAAGCCGTCTGGTGATCGGGCAGCCTGTAGGGAAGATAGGCCCGCAAACCTTCTGCTGTTTCGAACCAGACTTTCAGGCAATCGTCCTGCGGGTCCGGCAGACAAATGCCGATATCGCCGTTGTAGAGATCGAGCGTGTAGTCGTTCCGGTTGATAATGACCGGTCTGCCGGCATACCACGTGTCGGGGTTACCTTCTTTTCCGAAATAGTGATTCTCCACAAGTCCATTGATGCCGTCTACGCCCCATTTTCCCGAGCGGATGGCGCAGAGAATGCGAAAGCGGCTGAACTCGCGGAAGATCGCCCGGTAATCCTCGCCGCCAAGACGGCTTACCTGGTCCATATAGCTCGCATATCCCTGGCAAAGGCCTCTTCGCTCACCTTCTCCGCTCAGGTGCAGATTGGCATGTTCGCCGTCTGTTAAAAGCTGCCAGGCGGTATCCGGGTCGTTGCCGTTGACTGCAGCCGCCAAACGGGAAATAGCCGTGTCAAAACGGTAGCTTTTTTCAAGGACAACGGTGCTGGCGGCCATATTTTCCACAAGATCGGCCAATACGGCTCCCGATTCCACCGATGCCAGCTGATCCTTGTCGCCCAGGAGTACCAGACGTCCCTGGGCCGGCAGAGCGTCGACCAGCTTGCTCATCAGGGCCAAATCCACCATGGATGCTTCGTCGACGATGACCAGGTCATGGGGCAGCCGGTTTTCCCGGTTGTGGCGAAACTGGACCGAATGTTTTTTAACGCCCAGCAATCTGTGCAGCGTCATCGCCTCCCTGGGCACTGCGGCTTTGAGTTCATCGGCCAGCACCAGTTTATCCAAGGCCTGCACCACCGACTGGCGCAGACGCATGGCCGCCTTGCCGGTGGGAGCGGCAAGAGCTATCCGCATCCGCTCCCCTTCAAGCTGGAGAATAGTGGCGATAATACGGACGACCGTGGTCGTCTTGCCCGTTCCCGGCCCGCCGGAGATTATGGTCAGCCCGCTGGTGGCCGCCAATGCAGCCGCCTGACGCTGCCTGTGGCCGTCAGCCGGCTCACCTGCAAACACCGCCTCCAGGCAGGCCTGCAGATCTTCGACAGTCTCCATCCGCCTGCCGAGACGGTACATCTGTGCAGCCAGCCTCGCCTCATAGCGAAAATACTTCTGAAAGCTGAGGGTATTGCCGTAGAGCACCAGAGGAGTCCGGTCGCTTTCGGAGACCAGAGCGCTGCCGGCAAGCAGACGACGCTGGTCATCATCGACGGGCAGGCAGCTGTGGCCGTCGGCGACGACGCAGGCCAGGTCTTCGACCAACTTCCCGAAAGCAGGTGCCTCGACAGCCTCCAAAGCCGATTTTTCGGCAAAGAACCGGCCCAGGTGACGGGCCAGCAGGTTGTCCATGCCGCCACTCATCGGTTTTTCCCTCCGAAGCAGCGGTCCAGCCGTTCGAGGATGTCGAGATCCGGCTTCCGGTGGTAGACCCCCGCCGGCCATTGCTCCATACCGCGGACAAACAGATAAAACACGCCGCCAAAATGGCGGCCGTGATCATAGCCCGGCAGAAAATTGGCAAGATGACGGTGCAGCACCAGGGCATAGAGCCACAGCTGCAGGCCGTAGTTGTGCTGAGCCATGGCTTCGAGCAGCGACACGCCGCGGTAGTCGTCCAGTTGCGGTCCGAGATTGTTGCTTTTGTAGTCGGCTATGTAGTAGACACCGTCGTGTTCGAATATCAGATCGATAAAGCCCGTCAGAAATCCGGCCAGCTGTTTCTCGGCAAGAGGGCAAACCGTTTCCTCGCCGGCCAGCAGCGCATTGAGGTTGCCGGTCTCACCGCCTGCAAGGTGGAAATAAAATCCCATCTCCTTTAGGCATCTTTGATCATCGAGATCGGCCAGAGTGAAGGATGCCCCGACACACCGGCCAACCGGCGCCCTGACCACCGTCTCCAGCATCCTCTCGAGCAGGGGCATGTCGAGTTCGAGACCGTATGTTTGGCACTTCTCCTGCAAAAGAGACCGGTGTTGTCGCGGGTGAAGGAGGTCGGCAAAAGAGAGCTCTTCGAACATGTCGTGAACGGCACTGCCGAAACTGGCCCCGGACGGCAGATCGACAAAATCGATGATTTTATCCGCCTCCGCCGAGGAAAAGGGGGCTCGCTCGGCAACAGCGCTTGAATGGATGCCGCCGGCAACCAGGGCGGAGTAGCTCGTCATCTGTCTGACGGCTTTCAGCGGCAGACGGCTGCACTGCCGGAGCTGGCAGCCGCCCTCATCTCTTGAGAGCATGCCGCTGTATGCGGGAACAGCTCCGCTGCCGGCGCAGAGACGCTGGACCACCTCCGCGCCATCGGCCAGCTCCTGCAGCCGCTGCCCCTGCCCGGCAAAGGATGTCGGCCCCTCCGGAAAAAGCAGATAGCCCAGCGACGAGTCGAAGGAGTCGGCGGGACCGCCCCGCCGCCCGGCCACATCGCCCCAGTAAACATAGCACCTGATCTGCGAGCGGGTAAGCGCCACATAGGCCAGCCGCAGCTCCTCGGCCATCTCGTCGACGAGTGCCTTCTCGCGCCTGCTCTCAAACTCTTCGGAACCAAGATCGATCACCAGCCCCTCGGCCTCCTGACAGGCGATGCGCAGGCGTTCCGTTTCCAGCCGCATCTGACGGTACCAGAGAAGAGGACAGAAGACCACGGGGAACTCAAGACCTTTGGCGCCGTGCATGGTGACGATACGCACGGCGTCATCATCGCTTTCGAGTCGCAGCTCTTCTTCTGTTTCACCTTTTTCAAGCCGCCGCCGCAGCCACTGGATAAGCTGCAGCGGACCGTAGCCATTGTCGCTCTCGGCCTGCTGGAGCAGTTCCAGCAAATGTTCAATATTGGCGATTGTCCGCTCGCCCCGCTGCTTTGCGGCAATATCGGCATAGAGCCTTTCCCCGTCGACAAGGCGGCCCATCATCGCCAGCACGCCTCTGTCGCGCCAGGCACCGGCATAGTTCTGAAAGCGATCATGGTAAGCGTTCATCTCCGCTTCATCGCTGTAGATACGATACAGCTCGTCACCGGTGAGGCCGAACCACGGCAGGGTCAGCGCCTGTTTGAGCAGATCGAGCTTTTCCGGCCTGGCCAGGGCCTCGAGGAGAAGCAGGAGATGGCTGCACTCTTCGGTGCGGTACACCGACAGGCGGCTCGAGACCACTGCCGGCACGCCGGCCTCGACCAGACACTGCTGGTACTCCTCCGCCTGCCTGTTGGTGCGGACGAGGATGGCGATATCGTGCGGCCGCAGGGGCTGTGTGCTCTGCTTCCCCCTCACCTCCACAGGGCCATCGAGCAGCCCGACTATTTCCTCCATGGCAGAGCGCATGACCGCGGCAGCCGCCCGAGAAGAGCTCCAGCGGCCGTTCTGGCTCTCTTCGCATTGCTGCAGCTGGCAGTAGACCATGTTTGGCGCAGCCTGGCCCTGGTCCAGCAGCATGCCGTCGACGGCCGCCTTTGCCGGTTTGACGGCCTGGAAGGCGAGAATATCCTCCTCGAAGGCAAAAGGCCTGGACCTCGCTTGAAAAAGGGCGTTTACGCCGCCGACAACGCCCGGGTGAGAACGGAAGTTGCGCCCCAGGGTGGAAAGAGTGTCGGCTGCCCATCTGGCCTGGAAATAGGAGTGAATATCGGCGCCGCGAAACCTGTAGATGGCCTGTTTGGGGTCGCCGATGAGATAACAATAGCATCTTCCGTCGCCGAAGACGGAACTGAATATCTGCCATTGCAGCGCATCGGTGTCCTGGAACTCATCGATGAGTACCGCCTTGAAACGCCGCCGCACCTTTTCGGCCATACCGCCGTCGCCGAGGGTCACAGCGCGGTGGAGGCGAAGGATAAGTTCATCATAGGTGATGGCACTCTGCCGGCGCAGCGATCGATCGCTTTCAACGCGTATTGTTTTGAGCAGGTCGCCGCGAATATGCAGCATCAGTCTGCGGCAGCCGTCGATGAAGGCCGCAGCCTCGCTGTCGGGTAAAACAAGGCTGTCAAGCATCTCCTCCTTCGCTGCGGCGCCGCGCACCTTCGAACCGTTTATCTGCTCCGCCAGTCCCCGGCGTTGAAGCCATTGCAGATGAGGGGGGAATTGCGTGCCCGGGCCCAGCAGATATTCCGTCAAGTATTGGTGCCAACGGCCGAGGTCCTCGGCAAAACCTTTTTTCATCTTGCCGGCCTGAACCAGGCTCTCGAGCCTGATGAACAGCGCCTCACCATTCTTTTGCCACCACGAGGCCAGCTTCTGTAAGCAGTGGTCGAAACCGGCCTGCGATTCAGCGAAATCGTCAAAATCCGGTTCGAGGCGCTGAAAATGCAAAGGCACGGGCGCCACCGAGCTGTAGAGTTTTTCCGGTGAGGCGAACTGGGCCAGGATCATGGTGCTCTGATGCAGGGGCAGCGGGTAGATTTTTTTACGCCAGAAATCATCGGCGATACGCCGGCGGATCTCATCGCCATCGGCCAGCAGCTCCAGGTCGAAAACCTCGCCGCTTTCCATTGCCAGTTCCTGGAGCATACGCTGACAAAAGCCGTGAATGGTAAAAATGCTTGCTCTGTCTATGTCGAGCAGGGCCTCGGCGATTTTCTGCCGAACCGCCTGTTTCTCGCCGAGCATCTCCGACCAGCGCTGCAAGGTCTCATCCCCGCAGGACCTTTTACCGTCCAAAAAATCGCCGGCCTCCAGCAGCCGCGACCTGATGCGGTTGCCAAGCTCCTGCGTTGCCGCCCGGGTGAAGGTAACCAGCAGTATTTCATCGATCTTGAGACCATACTCCGCCACCAGCCTGAGCACGAGCATGGCGATGGCAAAGGTCTTGCCGGTTCCGGCGCTGGCTTCGATCATGTTGACGCCCTTTTGCAAAGGCCCGGCGGCGGCATCGAATAGAGGAGTCCCGGTCATCTGACGCACCTCCAGAGGGGCAGCATGATGTGCTCACAGAGGGCGGCAAAGTTCTCCTCTATCACCTGCTCATCCTCCAGTCCCTGAAAAACCAGCGACCAGGCGGGTTCGTAGCCGTTGTCGATGCTGTGGCGATACATGGCCCGGGCTTTTATCAGCGGCGAAATTTTTCCCCTGGGACGCAGCTTCTGCCGGCAGTATTCGGCGGCAGGCTCCACAAGCAGCCTGCTGGGCGCTTCCAGTCCTGCAGTATAAAAAGCGGCGAGGTCGGCAAGGCTGGGGTAGGGTTCGGTGTCGGCGGTGAAAACGGCACGGCAGTCTTCCATGAAGACCACGGTCGTTTTGGACTCCGGAGCCGCCAGACGGCTGATGAGATGATGCAGCCAGCCTTTGAGCAGATCCCTGCCGCGCAGCTTGCCGTACCGGGCAAGCAGGCACCCGCCTTCAAAGCGGTTGCCAAGGGTGCCGCGAAGAACAGAGCCGTCGAGTTCGATGGCAAAATCGAGATCGTCAAGCGGTTTTCCCAGCTCAAGGGCAGCCAGCTCCGAGGCGAAATCACGAATCTCCTCTCTTCTCTGTTCGAAGATCACCTCGCCCGGTGAGCCCAGCGGCCACCGGCCGTCATGGCGCAGTTTCTGCTGCAGGCTGTTGGAATCCTCCCCCGCCAGCTCACAGGAGAGAATACGCTGGTTAACGGCATAGGACAACAGACCGGCCGTTTCAAAAACCTCGCTCTCCTCCGGTATCTCCGGATCTGCGAACGGAACGACGCCCAGACATTTTTTGAGAAAGTACAGTTGGGGATGCGTGTAAAACTGCAGAAAATCGGCAAAGTCAAACTGCGGCGATACAGGCTCCAGCTTGCCCCGCCACCAGGGTCTGGGCTGCAGCCGTTTCTCTTGCCGGCGCTGGCAGATGAGAAAGTCACGCTCGCTGTAGCTGAACAACCGGCATTCGGCCTTGAAATAGTCGCTGCTGAAAGGATGCAGAGGATGTTTCTCCACCGGCTGCTCCGTCTGCCGGGAGTCTTCCAGCACCTCCAGAAGTTCGGAAACCACCACCGACGGCGGCAGCTCCTCGTTGGTCTGCTGACACTGACCGACATAGCTCAGATAGAGAAAGTCGCGGGCCGAGAGCAGCACCTCGAGAAACTGGTATCTGTCATCGGCGCGTTCAGACCTGTCTCCGAGCCTTGGTTTGCGCATGAGGTTAAACGATGCCTGCCGGTCCCTTCCGGGAAAGTCCCCATAATTCATGCCCAGCAGGCATATACTGCGGAAAGGGATGGAGCGCATCGGTAAAAGCGAGCAGAAGGTCAACGAGCCCTTGAGGAATCCGCTTACCGAGCGGGATTCGGCCGAAGAGTCGGCAAACCAGGAGACCACAACCTGCAGACTCACCGGTGATGAATGAAACTGAGAATATTCCTCGAGCCGGCGCAGGCTGTTTATCAGCTCGAGATAATCGCTCTTGTCGGGCGAGCCGAAAAGCTGCGCCGCAAAATGCTGCAGACTTTCAGCCCAGTCCCCAAGACTTTTCCGCTGTTGAAAAGTTTTCTCCGCCTCTTCGAGAAGGTGAATGAACTGACACAGGCCGCCAAGCGGCTGGGCCGCGCCTCCCTCGATCTCGACAAAGGGAAAAACACCGGCGATCTCTGTGTCCATATCGACGGCATAGCCCATCAGCAGCCGCTCCAGTCCTGTTTTCCAGCAATTCTCGGCAAAATCGATACCTTCGCTCTGCCGGCTTCCGGCCGAAAGGCCCCAGCGAATCCCCGCCTCCCGCACCCAGTGCTCAAGAAGCTCAAAATCCGCGCCGCCGATTCCGAAATTGGCAGAGACTTCTTCTTTTTCCAGTACATCCAGAACCTCCGACCACCCGAAACGGCCGGCGAAAAGCTCGAGAAATTCCTGGAAGACGGCTACATGCCTGTTGGTCCGCTGCAGGCTTCTATCAGCTATGGAATGGGGTATGTCTTCGAAAATGGCCGGGATAAATGGTGAATACTCTTGAATATCTGGGGCCATTACCATAATATCGTCAAGCTGCAGCCGCCCGTTGCCATCAAGAAGATTAAGTATGTGATCCTTGAGCACCGCCAGCTCTCTCCTGCGCGAGTGGCAGGAAACGATGCGAATCGACGGGCAGGCATCGATCTGTGGCCGCCGGGGGTGTATACTCCCCTCTAGAAGATCCGCCTGCAGTCTGTGCAGCAGCGTCTCTCGATGGCCGGTTGGATCTTCATAGCTGTTGAACTCCTTGGTTATCTCCACCTTTTCCAGAAGAAGTTCCTGAAAATCACGCCCCTGCCTGCCCAGCGAGACAAGCAGTGGATGAAAGCCGGCTCCGGCCGCTGTCTTTCGGCTTACCAGATCGCCCCAGTAGTGCCTGCAGGGACGCAGCAGAAAAAGATGAACATCACAGTGTCCTGCCAGCCCCTGCAGACAGTCGATAAAAAAAGGCGGCAGAATATGCACACCGAAAACAGATACCCTTTTGGGCAGCGCCGGCAATGATTCGGCTTCATGGAGCGCTGCTGTTACCCTGTGGAGCAACTCGCCGCGATGGGCAATGGATGGCTGCTCGGCAAGCAGGCGCAGCCAGAGGTGCATCTGCCAGCGCTCCGCCTCGTCCTCTTCACGGCACTGCTGCAGCTCCCAGGATCTCAGCATCTGCGGCCGCATCATCTGATACTGGTCGAAGAGATGGGCCAGCTGTCGCGCCAGCTGGAACCTTTTCAGTTCAACCTGCTCACCCTGGAGGTAGCCGTGCAGGGGAGCGTAAACGGTTTCATCGAGGTTCCGCAGGTGCTCTTCGATGCGCCAGCTGAGAAAAGAGCGCTCATACCAGTCCGGCGTGATCTCCATGCCGAGCCGGCCGGCCATTTCCTGGAGAAAACTCACAGGCAGCAGAAACCTGTAGTTGCACCAGCTGGTGAAATAGCGGGCCATATACTGGCAAATCATCCGCTCCATGCCCTGGCTCTGAATGACGATATATTCCTTTTCGAAAATGGACTCGGCAGGATCGGCCTCAATCAGTTTGGCCAGGTGCAGCAGCAGGTTTTCCGTCCTGTTTGAGGCGTGCAGATAGAACATGATCACTCGCCTTCCAGGAAGGATGTTCGCCGGTGAAGAGTCGAATACTGGTTGTCTTCAGCCGGGGCGGCGACGGTGGCCGGCCCGGTGAAAGTGTCTACGGCCACAACCATTGCCCTCCCGCCGATATTTCACTGTAAGGCTTCATCTATGCATTTGTTTGTATGTGTTGAAAAAGCCCCGGGGTGAGTTTTGCTGAAAAGAGCTTGTCTCCCGGCAGGGAATCGGCAGGCAAAGTCGTTCACCTTTGGGCAGTTTACTCTCTCCGGCTTAGCCGCCGCCGGCATCGACACCGGCATACTCATAGATGCCATAGAATAATCCCGCCATGATGCCAAGAGCAAAAAATATTCTCAGCCGTCTATCCCATGGCATTTTTCGTCCGTCTGCCATATATTGGAAGAACGCGACTATCATCCAGGTAATACCTATGATAAAAGGCGCGGTCTGGGCGATTTGCCAGAGCGTTGCCTCAAGACTCTGCCAAGGCGTGGCTCCCAGCCGCAGGTTAAAAAGAAAATACAGCACACCGGACAGATACAAGGTAATCTTTTCTTTGACGTTCTTCATATGAATATACCCGAAACTCTTTTATTTCCCGATACAGCCCTTTCCTCCATCGATCATCTGGCGCTTCTCCAGGTCTTTGCCACCACGCATATCGTCAAGGTCGTCGAGGATGAGCGGGAAAGCGCGGGCAGCATCGATACTTTCACGAATGGCAGCTTCTGTCAAGCGCTTGTTCCTCATCCCCTGGGAAGTGATCGTCAGCGCTTTTTAAATCTAATAGATGATATACAAAATAGAAAGGACGATTACGCCGCCCAGCTCAGTGCCCTTACCCTGGCCTCCCTGTCGGCCAGGAAACGGCAGGAAACCGAATCGAGACAGCAGATCATCTCCTCTCTCATTGGGGCGCCTGCCGACATCTCCGATACCATCCGATCCGAGGAAAAAGAACAGCTCTGGCATGCGCGGCTCATTCTCAAGATTGGCGAAATGCTCGACCGGGAGGAAGACGAGGTGGCACAAGCGCTGACCAGCCTTGAAGACAGTGAGGCCGAGCTATTTGCCAGACTGAAGGGACCGGAGGGCGACGAAGAGGCGGAGGGCCTTTACAGCACGCTCCACGCCCAGGTGACAAAGGTTTCTCAACAATCTGCAAACAGTATCAAGAAACGTCTGCAGGCATGGTTCAGGCTCATCCGCGGCGCCTCCCTCCCGCCGTGCACAATATGGTCAACCATCAGGCCGGAGGCAGCCGATATCCTTTTTGAAAACCATCAATCACGCCATAAGGCTCAGCCGGCAATGCTGGCAGCAGTCTCTTTGCCGGCACGGCTGCAGGCAGGCACAAAAAACCACACTGAGCAGCTCGCTGCCTTCAAAAAACACTCGGCCGGACACCTCGGCTTCTTCTTTGACAAGGTGCTCTCCGCCGATTCAGTCGATGTTCTCCAGCAGGAGCTTTCCACTTTTTACCATGAATGGCCGACGCTGCTCGAAAAGATCTATCCGGCGGCGGAATTCGGCAGGATTCAGCTGCAACTCCACGAATTCAGGGAACCACTCGGCAGTTATTGCGGACTGAAAAATGAAAACGGCAGCGGCCATGCGAGGATTCTGGCGCTTTTTGCCTCCGCCGCCAAGAGATGAGGCGCCGCGGAAAAACGGTGTCGGGCCGTCTTCCCGCGGTGCTTCTCAGAGATCGAACTCAGCCCCGTCACTGAAGAAATGCCGGGGCTGAGAGTCGGAAATGCGGAGTGCTTCAGGTAACGGTCATGAAAACCTTGCCGGAAGCATTGCAGACCGGGCACTTCTCCGGAGCCGATCCCAGTTCGATGTAGCCGCAGATCGGGCAGAGATAAAACTCACTCACGTCCATATCGACACCTTTTTTCACCGCTTCCAGGGCCTTGGTATAGATATCGGCATGCACTTTCTCGGCGTCGAGGGCGTACTTGAACATTATCTTGGCTTTGTGGCCCTCCTCTTCCGCCTTCTCGGCCATGGGGGGATACATGTTGGTATACTCATCGGTTTCACCGGAAATCGCCGCCTCGAGATTGTCAGCGGTGGAGGCAATCATGTCGAGCGCCTTGAGATGACCCTCGGCATGGATTCTCTCCGCCTCCGCCGTGGTCTTGAAAAGCTTGGCAATATTAGCGAACCCTTCCTTTTCCGCCTTCTTGGCAAAGGCCCTGTACTTCTGGTTGGCCTGACTTTCCCCGGCAAACGCATACTTCAAATTTTCTGGTGTGGATGACATTCCAGATCCTCCTTTCTGTTGTGATAGTGTGATGGGATATTGTTTGACTTTGTTTTACTTCTGTATTTCTGCGAAACAGAGTATACACGAAAAAAATAGCTATGCAATAAAAATAATCATTACCTATTAGGAATAATTCCGACTAAGGCCGCAATCTTTGCCAGAACAAAGCTCTCTGGAACCGGAAGCGCTTAAAAACATGCACATTGAGCCTATAGTTTGCAAAAATCTGCCCCTTAAGGAAACCGCGGCACGCTTCATCCTGCAGGAGCCAGGGTCCGCCGCTAGTCGCAGCAGGTATAGGGATTGACCGTTGTCACCGGGCACGGAGCCGTTTTCACCACCTGGTCGGCGACACTGCCGAACATAATTCTTTCCAGCCCCTTATAGCCATGGGTGCCCATGACTATGAGATCACCGTCCTCTTCGGCGGCGTATTCGACGATTTTTTCGGCCACATCACCTACCAGCACCTTGGTAGTCGGCGTAACCCCCGCCCGCTCAAAGGCTTCGGAGTGCTCCTTGCAAAAAATATCCATCTGTTCTTCGGCACCCACATAGAGATCGTTTTCAATAGTGGAAACACTCATCTGCGGCACGAAAAAGCCGGAGTAGTCCTCAAAGTTCTGGACAATGAAGATGACATGGAGGTCGGCCTTGAAGGTACCGGCAATATAGGCCGCGGATTCCACCACGAGCGCAGCGTTATCGGAAAAATCAACAGGCGTGATGACCTTTTTTATTGCTTGCATTTTTTTCATGTTGGCCTCCCTGTGTAATGAGGAAAATGTCTCCCCGGGACATGCAATTTTGAAGACCTTCCGGCCGGAGCATACGCAGTTCGATGCACCCGCCTGAAATGGTCGACACGCAGCTGTCCGCCACCTCTGGGGAAAGAAGATTACCCGCGTATCGACACCAGTTATAACCGAGGCGGATCGGACGGTCACATACCGGAATCTCTCACTTTTCTCCATTGTCTCACAGATATGTGGCGATTGCAAGCGCCTCCCTATCCGTGGCCGCAGCCCAAATTGATGCTGTATGTTCAGTGCCGTTTTTTGCGAATGTAGAGGGTCTTGACAACCCGGGCCACCACTTCTCCGGCGGTATCGACGATCGTCACTGAAAAGTCGGGCAGGATTCGCTTTTCGGTGCGCAACCGCTGACGGATGCTTTCGAGATCGGCATCGGCTATCTGCATGTCGGCAGAGACTGTGGTTTTGCCGGGCCGCACGAATTCTATGCTGGCCGACTTGTCCCAGACGATATAGTCCTCCCCCAGAAGCCGCATGAGCATCAGCATCAGGTGTGGATCCACCATGGAATAGAGACTGCCGCCGAAATGGGTATTGACGGCATTGCGATTATACCAGCGCAGCTTCATCGAAACCCGCACACGCTTCCAGTCTTTGCCGATGGAGTCCACATGTATGCCGGTAAACAGGTAGGGGGGGTAGGTATTGAGAATGAAGCGGAGAAAACCAGGGGAGAGATTCATGATATGCATAATCGGCCACTATTGAAGAGTGTTCGCCGCAGACCCCGCTTTGCCGGATGCGAAAGTTTGCACCACCGATGAGGCTACAGGCGCTGGATGATGTAGAGAAAGGTCGGCAGCCTGCTCTGCATTTTCAAACGGTTAAACTCAAAAACCATTTCGCGCGAAGGCGCGCCGAACCTGAGAGGTGAGAGGTAGACTGTACCCTTCGGTTTTTTTACCTGTATCGAATCCCTGATCATGGCCAGCAGACTCTCGTGGTGAGACGGCGGCAGCGAGGGATCCATGAGAAAGTTGGCGCTTACTTCAATATTCATATAGCCGGCATTGACCCTCTGCATCCTGGCAAAGGCCTCGGTGACCCGTGCAGCCGATACCGGTTTTCCCAGCTGGTCGAGCGTTAGCTGGTCAAAGGACTCGAGGCCGAGGTTGATATACACCTGCAGCGGCAATCTGCTCAACGCCTCAAACAACCTCTTTTCCGCTCGCAGAAAAGAGTCGACGCTGCCGAAAAGAAAGACGTTGATGCCCCGCATGTAGGAATCTGCAAGGCCCAGCTTTTCGCAGGCGGCGGTGATGCTGAAGAGAAGAAGATCACTGCTGCAGCTCAAAGCGTCGTGCTCGCCGAGAAAGATGGAATTGTAGTTTCTGAGATTGTC
>JBEPWT010000072.1:0-13425 GCA_041642275.1 Desulfopila sp.
GAGAAGTTCCAGGCCGTCAACGCCCGGGAGCCAGATATCGAGCAATACCAGAGCCGGCTCCTGGCTTTCAAGGCTCTGCCAGAAACTTTCCGCATCCTGATATACAACGACATCATAGCCTTCATCTGAGAGGATGCTGGAAACCGTGGTGCCGATATGAGGTTGATCGTCGACTATGCAAATGGGATTCATGAATTGTTGGCCCTGAATATGTGTTTATGGCATCTATAAAAGACCCTATACTATAAGATTTTACAAGACTACGCTGCGAAGATCTTTATGGCAGGCGATATTTTCCACTCTCTTCAGAGATCATCTGGCAAAATCGCCACGCATTTTATTGTCAGGGTTTGCCGTTCACTGGGCTGATACAGATGAAACGGGCATCCCTCCAGGCGGGGGAAAACCCGTTTCAATCCCGCCCTCAGCCTGGAGGCGCAGGAAAATCTTTTTTGTGCGGGGCTATGGCAGCGCCGAGCCAGGCGATGGTCTCGCCGAGGTTCTTCATGTTGTTGAGGCCCTCGGTGTCGTCGGCGACCTCGCCCTTTTCGCGGCCGATGCCTAAATTCCAGTAAGTGGAACCGGGAACGAGCATCTGATTCATCAGGAACATATGATTTATGGTATCGAAAACATGCACGGCTCCGGCGCGCCTGACAGCCACCACGGCGGCGCCGATCTTGCCCTGAAAAACGCGGCCGTTTGCCAGGGCAACGTACCCGGAGCGGTCGAGGATGGCCTTCATCTCGCTGCTGACATCGGTAAAATAGGTCGGCGAGCCGAGAAGCAGGGCATCGGCTGCCGCCATTTTGGCGAAAACGTCATTGAAGAGATCGTCGTGGGCGATACACTTCATGTTTTTTTTCTCCCAGCATTTGCGGCAGGCAATGCAGCCTCTCACCGGCTTGCCGCCGACCTTGACCAGTTCCGTCTGCCACCCGGCGGCAGCCAGGGGCTGTAGAGCTGCATTCAGCAGCATTTCGGTATTGCCGCTTTTTCTCGGACTGCCATTTATAGCCAGTGCGTACATGGTTTCTCCTTCTTGGGTATTGATTCGGTGTTTGGAAAATGGAGCATCCCGCCTTGATGGATCGATATATCCGCATGGACGTCAAGAGCGAGCGCGCATGCCATAGCTACTCTATCTTAGAATAGCTATGGCATGATTTGTCAAATACCGAATGACGAAGGGAAGCTTGGCAGAAAAAATCGGAATCGTTTTTCTGTTGAGCTACCGGCTGGCGAAAGGAAGGCCCCTCCGGCTGGAAAAGGCCAGATTTCCGGCAACGGCGGCCCAGACCGTCAATTGATCAGGCCCATGAGCCCGTAGACGATCAGGTAGGCGGCGACGATGTAGTTGAGAAACTTGGGCATGACGAGAATGAGAATGCCGGCTACGAGTGAGATCAGGGGCTGCAGGGCGAAGTGAAAACTCATAAGTGTACCTCCAAATACATGTTTTGGTATTGAAATGATCCGTATACCGGCAGGGTCCGGAGAAGAGTGGGCGTCTGAGCGCCTGTTTGTGGAAATGGAACAACACTCTGCCGGGACTGTATCCGTACCGGATATTTTGCTCTATCATCTCCAATAAACGTGCCAACCTTGACAAGACCGGCGATGGTTTTTGAAAGTGACGTTTTTGCAGGCAGTTGCCCTTGGCAGGCCGGCAGAAATCCGGGTGTGCTACGCTGCTTCCGGCAATGGGGAAGCGGAAAGGTGTCCTCTCTGGCAGGACATCCTGGCCGCACACGCCTCTTTCATCTTCTGTTTGCGGGGAAAAAATCATGCCCGGTCTTGCAGACTCATCGGTGCCCTTCTGGAAAAAAGAACATAAAGACAAAAAAAAACGCGGGGTGGTCACTATATGATAGCCCGGCTGTGCAATACTGATGGTGAAGAAGGAAGAATCAGAAAAATCATCAGAACGACAGGGAGCACAGCCAAATACAGACGGCAGCAACCCGGCGTTAGGCATTGCCGCCTAAATTCAAAAGGAAGGAGAAGACCATGCTGTTACAGGTACAGGATAACACTACAGGCCTTTTTGCGGCGGAGATTGCCGAGAGGGGCCCGGAAATCCAGCGGGGAAACTGGTACTGCAGGCTGGCCGAAATCATTATCGGTGATTTTTTAATCATTCCCCTGACCTCCAGAAAGAAAATACACTCCGAAGCCTACATGATGAGCAACTGCTGCCGGCAATATACCGCTGCCTGCGCCGCTCTGGAATACGTACTTTTTTCCGTACGCAGCCGGGCAGGTGAAAGACAGGCCACCCTGGGACTGCGCCGTGAAGAGGGCCACTACCATTTCGACCAGTGTTTCGGCCCCGCCAATATGGAAGTGATGGAGGAGTCGTTGTGCTATTGCGACGAAAATGATGTCATCCAGACGGAGAGCTATCCCACGGAAATCTACTACGTCGCCCAGGAAGTGGTGCGATTGATGAATGCGCCGGCACCAGAGGTGCATTGAGCCAGTCTGCGCTTTTACGGGCGCGGCGGGTTTTGCCTGGCTATTTCTCCGTGGCCGATGAACAGAATGGTGGCCATGACGTCTTCTCCGGCGGCAGAACTGTTTCGAGCTTGCTGCCCGTTGCCTGCTCGAACATCTTCTGCAGAGCGAGGGCATTGGCCATGCGCCTGCGGATGGCGGCGCAGGCCTCGTCGTCGCCGGCATAGAGGCTGAGCTTCTGTCCGAAGCGATCGCCGATGGCAACTCGTGAGGCGCCGCGCACCAGCTTGTCGGCGAGGCAGACAATCTCTTTTACCCCGAGCCGTCCGTTTGCCGGAGGCGGCAGATCCCGATGGCAGCCGATGGGCTGGGCGAGGGCCCCCAGCCCGAGCTCCCTGACCATTTCGGCGCCGCGCATCTCATGGTTTGGCTGGCCTTTGGCGATATCGTGGAGCAGGGCGGCGTTGTGGGTGAAGGCGGGATCGATGCCGGCGCCGCGGCGGTTGAGCTTTCTGGCCAGGACGAGCGCCGCCCGGGCCACGGCCCGACCGTGGGCCACCGCCCGAACCGGCATGGTCTGGGCTGCCAGGACCGCCGCCTCGACGGGTTCGCCGATATCCATGCGATCCTGGCGCCGCTGCAGGGCGGTGAAGTCCTCAAAAGTGTCACAGTCAAGCAGAATCCCTCTGTCCCAAACCGCCGTCTGGCACAGCTCCTGCGTGTCAAGAACGCCGCGCAGGCCGTGGCGGCCCGACGAGTCGAGAATGACCGGTATCAGCTTCGAGGGGATAAGAGGCGGATGGCCCCGCCTGCCCTTGAAGGCGGGAACCACCGTCCGGCCGTCGAAGGCGCTCAGCTGCGCCGCCAACGTCGAAGGCCGCACCAGCGGAATATCGACGGGCAGCAGGAAAAAGCCGTCGCAGCCGGCCAGCTCTCTTGCGGCGGTGCATACGGATGAATACATGCCCAGCCTGTAATCGGCGTTGTGCAGACAGCGAAGGCCGAAGCGGCCGGCTTCCTCTTCGACTCGACGGTGATCGTGGCCGGTGACCACCGTCACGGAGTCGATGCCCGCCTGACGGAAAAGAGCGGCGCAGCGGCCCAGCAGGCTGGTCTTGCCCAGCTGCATGAGCGGCTTGAAATCATCCTGCATGCGCGAAGAAGAGCCGGCGGCGAGAATGACGGCGGCGATATTCATACAGCCATGCCCGCACGCTCCTGGATCAGTTCGGCTATGATGCTGACGGCGAGCTCTTCCGGGGTGTCTGCTCCTATCGGCAGGCCGATGGGGCTGTGCACCCTGGCCAGATCACCATCCGTGAAGCCATCGTTTTTGAGCGAGGTGTAAATCGCCGCCCGCTTGCGGCGGCTGCCGATCATGCCGATATAGCCGGCATTGGTGCGCAGGGCCTGGGCCAGCACGGCCCGGTCGTGGAGATGTCCGCGGGTGACGATGACCAGAAAATCATCGCCGCCAAGATCATCTATGCAGTCGGCAAACGATTCGATCACCCGCACCTCCCGCGCCTGGGGAAAGCGCTGCTGGTTGGCGAATTCGGCGCGGTCGTCGATCACCACCACCTCAAAACCGGCAAAAGCGGCCAGCTGGGCGGTAAAGAAGGCGACGTGACCGGCGCCGGCGAGATGGACGACCCCGGGATGCACCAGCGGCTCGACGAACAGCGGCCGGTTGCGAAAATGCATGCAAAAGGATGACCGGGATGCCCCTTTGGTCTTGGTGAGGATTTCCCGGCGCAGCTCCTCGTCGATGTCGTCATCCTGCCGGCGGCTGAGGTGCAGCATCTCCGGCGGCTGCCCGTCAACGGGCAGCAGAGTGACAACCACGGGCCGCAGCCCCTGCTGATATTCCTGCTGGATGCCGAGGTACCAGTCGAGCTCCTCCGGTTCGACCATATGCAGCAGCACGGTGACGGCACCGCCGCAGATCATGCCCTCCTCGGCGGCAGAGGAGGCGTCGAGTTCAAAATCAACCTCGGCCCAGCCCAGGTTGTCGCCGAAAAGCTCCCGGGCCCTGACCAGGCAGACCCCTTCCAGGGGACCGCCGCCGACGCTGCCGCTGAGGCTGCCGTCTTCGCGTACCAGCATCCGCGCGCCCGAGGTTCTCGGCGCCGAGCCGGAGCTGCGGACTACCGCGGCAAGCACAGCCCTCCGGCCGGTTTGTAAAACGGTGATGAGATCATGGAGCACATGACGCATGAGTGTCTCTCCTCTGGTTGCACGTAAAGGGTTTTGCCGGCCAATTTCCCGATTACCATTGAACAGACTATCGCCTCTGGTCGAAACCTGCAAGAGCACCGCCAGTATTTTCCCTGCGGTTCCCCCCGCCGCTGGTCATGGCCGGCGAACTGCCCTGTGTCGATGAGGTCGTCTATCAGCCCGCCGGTCAGATTGGGATAACACCGAGAAGAGCGTTATCCCAATCTTCTGTGGTGGCGCCGCCTTCACCTCCGGCAGGGTGCTGAACCGTCAGTTTTCTTTGGCGGCCAGTGCCGCCCTGGCTGCGGCAAGACGGGCAACCGGCACCCTGAACGGAGAGCAGGAAACGTAGTTGAGGCCGAGGTTATGGCAGAGGGCGATCGATTTCGCCTCCCCTCCATGTTCGCCGCAGATGCCCAACTTCAGCTCCGGGTTAACCGAACGGCCTTTGTCTGCGGCAATTCTCATCAGCTCGCCCACGCCGTCCCGGTCGATGGTCTCAAAGGGATTCTCCGGCAGGAGCCCACGCACCAGATACTCGATGAGAAAGCTCGACTCGGCGTCGTCACGCGATATGGCATAGGTTGTCTGGGTCAGGTCGTTGGTGCCGAAGGAGAAGAAATCAGCATGTCTGGCAAGCTGATCGGCGGTGAGTGCAGCACGGGGTATCTCGATCATCGTGCCAAACTTGTAGCTGATCTCCAGGCCCTGCTCCTCCATGACCTTTTCCGCTTCCTTTTCGAGAATCTCCCGTTGAAACTTCAACTCATTGACATGGCTGGTGAGGGGAATCATGATCTCCGGGCGCACATCGATTCCTTCCTGAGATGCCCAGCAGGCGGCCTCGAGGATCGCTCGTACCTGCATCTGCGTCAGCTCTGGGAAATGATTGCCAAGACGGACCCCTCGAAGACCCAGCATTGGATTCTGTTCGCGAAGGGTTTCCACCCTGTGGAAAATCTCCTCTTTTTCCCGCAGCTGCCGAAGCAGTGCATCAATTGCTTCCAGGTCCGGGGCATGCTGCAGCTGTATCTTGAGATTGGCCAGATCGCGCAGCAGGGCATCGTGGTCCGGCAAAAATTCATGCAAAGGAGGATCAATCAGCCGAACGACCACGGGCAGGCCGTCCATCACCCGAAACAGTCCGGCAAAATCTTCGCGCTGGTAGGGAAGCAGGGCGTTGATCGCCTCCGTCCGGTCAATTGGCGTGTCGGCCAGGATCATTTTCTGCACAAAGGGGAGCCGCTCGCTTTCCATGAACATGTGCTCGGTCCGGCACAGGCCAATGCCCTGAGCTCCATATTCCCGGGCACGACGAGCATCGACGGGGTAGTCGGAGTTGGCCCACACCTCGAGCCTGCGGAACTCGTCAGCCCAGGAGAGCAGTTTGAGCAGCCAGGTATCCTTTACATCCGGCTCCCTGGTCGACACTTCACCTAGATACAACTCGCCGGAGGTGCCATCGAGGGAAATGGAATCACCCTCTTTGAGCAAAATATCGCCGACGCTCACCTGCCGCCGGGTGAGGTCGATATCGAGTTCGGCAACGCCCACGACGGCCGGTTTGCCGAATTGACGTGCAACCAGAGCGGCATGACTGGTTCTCCCGCCTCTGCTCGTCACTATTCCTTGTGCGGCCAGCATGCCGTGAACATCATCGGGCCGCGTCTCCGGCCGCACCATGATCACCCGCTTGCCTTCCCCCTTTCCCCATGTTTCAGCGAGATCGGCATCAAGGGCGATTATCCCTACGGCGGCGCCTGGGGAAACGTTCAGCCCCTTGGCCAGCAACCTGTTTTCTGCCCGCGCCGCCTCTATTGCCTGCGGATCGAACTGCGGGTGAAAGAAAAAGTCGATGAGATCCGGGGTAACCCTCATGACCGCCTCTTCCCGGCTTATGAGCCCTTCCTCGGCCATGTCCACCGCTATGCGTACCGCGGCCTGTGGCGTGCGCTTGCCGTCGCGTGTTTGCAGCATCCACAGTTTCCCGTTTTCAATGGTGAACTCGACATCCTGCATATCGCGGTAGTGCTGCTCCAGCAATTGGGCAATTCTTTCGAACTCTTTGTGCACCTCGGGCATCTCGCGCTGCAGTTCTGAGAGATCCTTGGTCATGCGGGTACCGGCCACGACATCCTCACCCTGTGCATTGGCGAGGTAATCGCCTTCTATCCTCTTCTCGCCCGTCGTGCCGCTTCTGGTCAAGGCAACGCCCGTGGCGCTGTTTTCGCTGAGGTTGCCGTAAACCATGGTGACAATGTTTACCGCCGTACCGAGATCATGGGGGATTCCGGCGGCATTGCGGTAATTCCTGGCACGTCTGCCATTCCAGCTCATGAATACCGCTTCGGTCGCCATCTGCAATTGAGCATAGGGTTCTGTCGGAAACTGGTGATGGGTGTGGAACCGGAAGACATTTTTGAATTCCTCGGTAATTATCCTCCAGTGATCCGCTGTCAGTTCGGCGTCTGACTTGACTCCTGCCTGCTTGCGTGTTCTGGTAATTACCTCTTCAAATTTCTCATCCGGGATATGCATGACGACACTGCCGAACATCTGGATAAGACGCCTGTAGAGATCATAGACAAAGCGGGGATTGTCGGTTGTTTCAATGAGTCCCTTCACCGTTTCGTCATTCATGCCGATATTGAGGACGGTATCCATCATTCCGGGCATGGAGAATTTGGCTCCGGAGCGGCAGGACAGCAACAGCGGGTTATGGCTGTCGCCAAAACGTTTTGCCGTTGTCTTTTCGATGTTTTCCAGCTCTTCCAGTACCTGGTTCCACAATCCTTCCGGCAGCTGTTCTCCCAACGAGAGGTACTCGTTGCATGCCTCGGTGGTAATGATAAATCCAGGGGGGACGGGAACCCCGATACGCACCATGTCTGCCAGATTAGCCCCCTTGCCGCCAAGCAGACCGCGAACCCTGTCCCATGAACTGCCGACGTACTTTTCCACTTCATCAAGCTGATCAAAACTAAAAACCCATTGTTTGTTCACTGTGTTTCCTCCATGAATTGCCTTGCGGTATTGTCTTCAACTGTGTGCTTGAGTTTTAAAAATACTGGCGCTTTCCCTGCATTGCGTGGAAATGATACGCAGATGCCGTGCCAATTACCATAAACTTCATAAAACAATAAATCAAATTGGAGTAGATTATAAATACAATTTTACCTCTTTGCCTTCAGGAGAGATCACGCGGCAGCAAAGATTTCTTGAAAGGACCGATAAAAGAGGATAGGTTGCGTGGAATCGATGGCCGATGAAAAGGAATTTGCGGAAAAATCAGGCCGGTCCTGCAAGCCATGACCTGTCACCTGTCACCTCACTCTACCATGGCAAAAATATGACCAACGACACCTATGCAGTGCAGCAGAGGAGCAGCGATGCGAAAAGCCGATCAACTTTGGTTAAATTATTGATCGTCGTCCTGCCCATGTGGATAAGCGCCAAATTCTACGGCGGTCCATATATGGAATTTATCCGCAATTATTTTGCCGCCATACTGCAGGTTATCCTCCTTGGCCTCATCTTTCAGCTGATTTTTCCGAAAATTGAGGAGAAGCGTCTGCTGGTCACAATCTTCGTGGTGCTCTCGCTGGTCCAGGCGGTGAGCTTTTTCGCCCCGACCCTGTTCGCGGCGCTGAGTTTCGAGATCGGCCAGGCGAACTTCTTCGGCGGCGAATATTCTCTGCATATGATTCCCTATTACGGCGTCGGCGGCTTCATCGGCTATTTCATCCTCAAACAGGGGAAAAAATAGAAAATACACTCCCCGTTTTCGGGAAAAGCTCCCTGCCAAGGAGGCTCCTGCTGGAGGATTTCCCCTTCGAACCAATTCTTCAGGCCGGCGCAGCCATGCGGCGGCAAGGCCGGAAAACACAAAAAAGGCGGCACCGGCTCTCACCGGTGCCGCCTTTTCGGGTTTATATCAAAGGTATCAAAGGCATTTCCATTATGCCCGGAAATGCCGGTTTAGTGCGCTATCCCCACAAACCCCAGCCAAAACTGCCGGTAAAGAGGATGGCGACAACAACAACGACGATCAGCAAAATATCTTCTCTTGCCATAATATTACCTCATTGAATACGTGTTAAACCTCTTCGACGACGATGTTCTGCTCCTCGTCGGCGCGGGCGATCTGCCGGCTGGAGGTCGTCGACATCTCGGCCTTGAAGCACAGGGCCCACATCATGATGATACCGACGATCCACCAAACTATCTGCCATGACCACAGGGCCGGAAAGCCGGCGAAGGAGAAGGCGTTGTTGCCGAGAATACAGAACGGTCCGATGGCGAACAGGTACCAGAGGGGGACCAGGTATTTCATGGCGTTCCGCCACTTCTGGCCGCTCTCGGTGGGTCCGTCGACGTCGTTGAGCCAGTCTCTCATCTCCTTCTGGCGGGCGATGGTTTCCTCGGTGTCCTTAAGGCCTACGGCCCGACAGAGATAGGCGATGATCAGGCCGGTGAACAGTCCCCAGAAGGCCGTATGCATCGACAGAGGATACTGGTAGAAGAAGTAGGTGACGAAACAGGCGACAATGGCGCCCAGCAGACCGATGACCACTCCGATGGTGGGATACTTGAAGCCGTAGTGTACGCCCAGGAGCATCAGGTACATGATGAAGCCGAAGGCGGTGGCAAAACCGCCGATCATGACAATGGCGCCCGGCGAGGTGAGACTGACCACCACCGCCATCAGGGTAAGTATGGTGACGAAGACGCGGTTGGCCCAGATCTGTTCGCTGTGCCCCGCCTTGCCTTTTTTGAAGTAGCGCCAGTAGACGTCGCGCAGGACGATGGTGCCGCCGGTGCCGATATAGGGGGCGGCGGTGGAGTGGATGGCGGCGATGATGCCCAGAAAGACGATGGCCATGACCGGACCGGGGAGCAGATAGTTCATCAGCATCGGTACGACATCACCGTCTGTCTGGGGATTGATGGCGCCCATTCCCTGGAGTATGCGTGCGCCCATTCCCTGGAAAGCGGTGAAGAAGAACAGGGCGATACCGACGACGAAGGTCGACATGAACACCTGCTGCCATGCCAGTACTTTCGGGGAAGCCATGCCGAAGTTCCACAGGATGAAGGCCGGCGAGGACTGGATACCCATGAGGGCGAACATATAGGTGAGGATCATCACCGTGGTCCAGCCGCCGGTTCCCAGGCCGAAGTGGATGACGCTCGGTACCTCCACATATTTTGTTTCCAGCGCATGGACGGCGTCGCTGAAGGCGCCCCAGCCGCCGAGAGCCGGCGCGGTGATGGTAAAATAGCCAAGCAGGACGATGCTGAGAACCAGCAGGATGAACTGGATGACGCCAACCCAGGTACTGGCTTTCAAACCTCCGGTGACCACGTAGAACCAGACGATGAAGGCCATGAAGAACAGCCCGCCGGTGTAGGGGACGCCGGCGACGATTTCAAACAGCTTGGCGGCGGCGATGAGCTGCAGGCCGGAATAGAACATGGAGTACAGTACCGCCGACAGTACCGTCAGCCAGCGGATGGCCTCGTTGTTGTAGTAATAGGCGAACATGTCGCCGGGAGTGACGAAGCCGTAGCGTTTGCCCAGCAGCCAGTTTCTCTTGGCGAAAAAGGCGCCGGTGATGGGAATCGTCAGGACGTAGAATGAAGCGAAGGCATAGGCAAGTCCATCGCGCCAGATGAGTCCCGGATGGCCGACGGTGGTCCAGCCGGAAAACGATGCCGCCGTGGCCGCCATGAGAAAGGCGATGAGGGGAATTGACCTTCCGCCGATGGCGTATCCCGATGCGGTTTTTTCAGTAAAGTAGCCTCGCAGGCCCCACCAGAAGCAATAGATGATGTAGATGCCTAAAAAGAGGTATACCCAGGTTTTAGGTTCCATAAGTGCTCTCCTCCTGTCGTAGTGATTTTCTAGCTGACCAAACTCGTGATAGTGGTACAACGCCAGTTTTCCGTATCACCTCCTTGTCTGAAAATTGAACAGAATGATCATTTCACCTCTCCCGGGTATGTCCTACCAGGAGTCTTCACCTCGCTGCCGTCGGATTGCCGTTTTGTCCTGCCGCTTTGTAACTCAAGCCTCCGACGTAACACCTGAAATGCACAAATCCCGTAAAATGTGCATGTTGAAGACACGTGAAATCACGCTGCCGCCGATGGCGGCCTGTGTTCATGGTGATGCTTCCCGGTACCGCTTTTCCACGATACCAACTGCTATGGCGTCGCCCCGCCTCTCTTGACCTGCCGAGGCACCGGGACGCGAATTTGTGATGGGTGGGAAGATTTGGCCGCTAAGCGAGTCTTCCACTTATCGGATAGTGTATAATAAACAATTATGATTTGCATCATAAAATTTTAATTAATTATGCATTAAACGGCTCTATCTCCATAATAGGAAGAAAACACTAACATGCCAATGGTGTCTAAAGGAGCGGCGGAAAAGCTGTGGTGCTTGAGGAAGGGCGGCGCCAAGACCGTTCTTCTTCCCTGCTGGCCTTTTTTTTGCTGAGATGGTAGATAGAGTAAAAAAGATGAAACTTTTCGTTTTGATATCACCGTGAAATCGCTCTATCGCACCGAGGCGCCATGGAAAGAATAGTGATAATCGCCCTCTCGGCCGGCGTCGGCACGGCCTTCTATTACTGGTTTTCTCTGATGATTCAGAGAAAATCGATGCAGCGGTTCGTCCTCGACCATCAGTGGCTGCTCCATCCCAACGCTATCTGCTACTGGCGGACGGTCATGGCCCTGATCGGTTTCCTGCTCTATTTTTTCACCCAATTCCAGGCGGCGGCCATTTTCATCTTCACCTTCGCCGCCATTCTCGACGGTGTCGACGGCGTCGTCGCCCGCAACTGCAATCTTATCTCCAGGTTCGGCGAGTGGCTGGATCCGATGTGCGACAAGCTCACCTATCTGCCGCCGCTGCTGGGGTTTGCCTATATCGGCATTCTCCAGGTGCATCTGGTGTGGATCCTGGTGGCGGTGGAATTCTTCGGACAGTTCTTCGCCCGCCGCATACTGAAATTTATGAAAATTTCCGGCGCCGCCAACAATTTCGGCAAGATCAAGGCCATTATCTGCTTTGCGCTGGTTATCTTCTGCGCGCTGCTGGAGACAAACCCCGAGGTCATCGATATCGGCGACGAGATTCTTCTTGCCTGCATCATTCTCTCCACCGCCTCGGTGGCCTTCAAGTTCATTCCCAACAGGCTCTATGCCGATATTCTCTCCACGCTCAACTTCTTCTGCGGCATTTTCAGCCTCGTGCTTACGTATAATGGGTATCTTGCCAGGGCCATAATCGTCATCATCGCCGGTCAGCTGTTCGACCTTTTCGATGGCAGGATGGCGGAAAAGCACGGCGGCACCAGATACGGCCCCTATCTCGATGATATAGCCGATTTTGTCAGCTTCGGGATTGCTCCGGCCTATGTCATGATCAAGCTGGGTACGCCGGTGGCCTGGCTGTTCGCCGCCATCTTCGTTGCCGGCGTGGCCTACCGGCTCATCCGCTTCGTTACCGTCGACAAGAAGCGCACCGACCTGCCGGATGGTGTTTTCAACGGCCTGCCGAGCCCCGCCGGGGCGCTGGTGGTGCTCGGTGCGGCACTGGCCGTGCCGCTGCCGCTGCTCTATGCCGTCTCGGTGGCCACGGTGGTCCTCATGGTCAGCCGCATACACTTCGCCCACTTCGGCCGACTGATCATGCGCAAGGTACCGCGCCCCCTGTTTTTTCTGATATCGGCGGTGATCATTATCGGTATCGCCTACGTTCTCAAGACCAGGTCCGTCCATCTGTTCGGGTATATGATCCTGGCTTCCATTCTCATTTACATGGTGGTGGGCCGAAGACTGCTCAAGATCAAGAAAATCTGATCCGTTTTCAGCTCTTCTCCACCCTGGTGAGCAAGAATCCGCCGATTATGAACAGCGCCAGGATGCTGAGCACTCCCCAGCGGCTGTCGCCGGTCAATTCGCCCACCAGCCCCATCAGCGCCGGACCGGCCACGGCCGCGAACTTTCCGAAGACATTGTAGAAGCCGAAGAATTCGGCGCTGCTGCGCGGCGGGATGAGTTTGCCGAAGTAGCTCCTGCTCAGCGACTGTATGCCGCCCATGGCCGAGGCGACCATGAAGGCGACGAGCCAGAACATGGCGATTTTGACGGTCTGGTTGTCTATGGCCGGCAGGGAGAAGGCGACCAGGGTGATCAGGCAGTAGACGGCTATGCCCGCCAGCAGCATGTTCTTGGTGCCGAAGGTTGTCGCCAGCCGGCCGAAAAGCAGGGCGAAGGGAAAAGCGACTATCTGGATAAAAAGTAAAACGCCGATGAGCAGAGGGATGCCGAATCCCAGGTCCCGGCCGTAGGCGGTGGACATGGAGATGATGGTACCCACTCCGTCGATATAGAAGAAATAGGCGGCCAGAAAGACAAACACCTGTTTGTGGCTGCCGATTCTGGTAAGCGTTCGCCAGAACCTCTGTATGCTCTCCCTGGTCGGTGAGGCGGGGGTGGGAAGGTAATGGCGCTGCTCCAGGTTTTTGACGGCGGGAATGGCGAGAAGCAGCCACCAGCCGGCGACCAGCAGGAAGGCGAAACGGCTCTGGGTAAGGGGCAGGCCGTCTTCCAGACCGCCGCTCAATATCAACGCCACCACCGCCAGAAAGGGTATGACGCTGCCGATATAGCCCATGGCATACCCCCTGGAGGAGATGAGATCCATGCGCTCATTGGTGGTGACGTCGACGATGAAGG
>JBEPWT010000073.1:0-13417 GCA_041642275.1 Desulfopila sp.
CGCCGGCGGAATAGCACACGACCTCAACAACCTCCTTACTGGAATCAAAGGCCGCAATTCGCTGCTGATGACCCAGGAGCAATTGCAGCCGGCTGTACGCCAGGGTCTCGAGGAGATCGATGCATACGCTGACAGCGCCGCCTCGCTGACCCGGCAGCTTCTTGGTTTTGCCAGAGGCGGGAAGTATGAGGTCACCTCGACGGATGTCAATCGCCTGATCGAGGAAACGGCAACCATGTTCGGACGCACGAGAAAAGAGCTGACCATTTCACTGTCGCTTGACGAAAACGCCGGAGCCATACTGGCTGACCGGCACCAGATCGAGCAGGTCTTCCTCAATCTCTACATCAATGCCTGGCAGGCAATGGAGGAACGCCGAGGAGGCCTGAGAATCGAGACTTCCATGGCCGATGTCGACGAAAACTCAGGCGTGGCGGCCGGCATTGAGCCCGGCAGATATGTAAAAATCAGTATTGCCGATACGGGCGAGGGTATGGACAAGGATACCGTCGACCGCATCTTTGAGCCGTTTTTTTCAACCAAGAAGCGCGGTCAGGGTACCGGCCTCGGACTGGCATCAGTCTATGGCATTGTCAAAAATCATCACGGCAGTGTCGAAGTTGAGAGCGTCAAAGGTGAAGGGACCACCTTCACGCTGTATTTCCCGGCGGGAAAGGATGGGGGATCCAGCAAAGCCCGCACCTCTGCCACAGGTCCCGTTCGCGGGCAGGGAAAAATTCTTCTCGTGGATGATGAGGAGTATATTGCCGAGCTCAGCCGTGAACTGCTGAGCAGCCTGGGCTATGAAGTGGTCTCCGTCACCTCGGCCGGAAAAGCGATTGAGATTTTCCAGGCGGAAGACGCTAAATTCGACCTCGTCATCTTCGATATGATAATGCCGGAGATGGACGGCGAGCAGCTTTTCGCTCGATTGCAACACGTCAGGCCGGAGGTCAAGTTTCTTCTTTCAAGCGGCTACAGCATTGACGGCCAGGCAGCAAGGATCATGTCACAGGGCTGTGACGGATTTATCCAGAAACCTTTCGGTCTGCAGGAGGTTTCCGACAAGATAAAGGCAATTCTGAAACCCTGACGACTCCTCAGGCGTCCAAACTGTTGCTTTGAAAAATGTGTATCATACGGTCATGTATCGCCCTGGTATTGGCCGCCACTATCCCCTTGCGGGGATATTCATTTCCGCCCTGCATATCGGTGACTATCCCTCCCGCCTCCTGTACGAGAAGGACGCCGGCGGCAATATCGTAGATATTGAGGTCCATTTCCCAGAAGCCGTCCACTTTGCCCGCAGCGACATAGGCAAGATCGAGCGCCGCCGAGCCGCACCGTCTAAAATCCCGTATTTCCGGGAGTATTTTCGCCAGATAGTGAAGATTGTTCGGCTCCCGGCCGGCACGAAGGCAGGCGAAGCCGGTGGCCAGGACCGTGTCGATCATTACCGTTGTTGAAGAAACCGAAAGCTTCCGGTTCCCGTTGAGCCAGGCCCCCTGGCCGCGCACGGCGCTGAACATCTGTCCGAGAGCGGGTCCGTAAACCACCCCCGCTTCCAGCCTGCCGCGATGCTCCAGGGCTATGCTGACGGAAAAGAAGGGCTGACGATGAAAATACGAGGTCGTGCCGTCGATGGGATCGATGATCCAGCGATACTCCCCTTGACGGCGTAATGTGCCCGTTTCTTCGCCCAACACATCATGCTGGGGATAACGGTTGGCGATGGCTCCGATTATAAAGTCTTCAACCTTTTTGTCGACCACGGTAACCAGGTCCCTGCTGCCCTTGAAATCAAGGTCAGCGCCGGTAAGGCCTTGACTTTCCGCCAGACAGATTTCCCCTGCCTGTCGGGCCAGATCCTGTATGAATTCAATCATGATATTCCTGTGACGGTTACAGTTTGATAATATCGTAAAAAGTCATTGAAGTCGCCGGGATGGGCTCGGCCAATAGCTACACCTCAAGTGTCTCCCCCCGCCTGGGGACAATAACATTATAGCCGTGGGCGGCGAGAAAGTCCCTGAAGGCGAGCGACTGTTCCCTCTCTCCGTGCACCAGGGCTATTTTCTTGATATTGAGATTGGAATTCTGCAGAAAGCGCAGCATCTCATTTTTGTCGCCATGGGCGCTGAAGCCGTCGATCTTCTCCACCCTGGCCAGCAGCGGATACTGCTTGCCGTAAAAGCGCATAAGCGGCGGATCTCCCTTTCGCCCCGCATTCTCAAAACGAGTACCCTCTTCGACAATTCTTCTTCCCAGGGTATTCTCGGCCATATACCCCACCGCCAGAATAGTGTTTTTGGGATTATGAATCTTGTAGCGCAGGTGGTGCAGTATCCTGCCGGCCTCACACATGCCGGAGGCTGAAATGACAATATGAGGTCTAATCTCACGGGTAATGGCAATGGACTCTTCAACGGTTCTGGTAAAATTCACCTGGGAGAAATTAAAGGGGTTTTTGCCATTTTCAAGAAATGTTTCATGGGTTTCGGTATCGTAAACCTCGGGGTGTTCGGCAAATACCTGGGTAATATTGGCCGCCAGCGGACTGTCGACCCACACCGGTACCCTGGCGACGCTTTTTTCGGTGTAGAGTTCATGGATGAAGTAAAGCAGTTCCTGGGTGCGGCCGAAGGCGAAGGACGGTATGACAACGGAGCCGCCGCCCTCGATCGTCCGGTTGAGAACCTGGCGCAGCTTTGGCTTGAGGTCCCCCACGTCCTCATGGACCCGGTCGCCGTAGGTACTCTCCATGATCAGCAGGTCGACGTCCCTGTCGCCCTCTTCAAAGCGCATGGTAGGATCGCGAAGAATAGGCTTGTCAAAGCGGCCGATATCGCCGGTATAGCAGATAGTCCGTGTTGTATCGCCCTGCCTGGCCTTGATCAGGCTGATCGCCGAACCGAGGATATGGCCCGCTTCGTAGAAGGTGCAGGTCGTATCCCTGCCCACGGTTATCTCCCGGCGATAGGGCATCCCCTCGAAAAGTCCCAGCGCCCTGTCGGCATCGCCAGGCGAGTACAGGGGTTCAATCTCCTTGAGTCCAAATTTATGGAGAAACTTTGAGACGGCGGCATCATTTATTCTGTGGCTGTCGTTCTCCTTCAGCATCGCCCGCATTTTTTTGGCGTCCCGCTGCCGCAGGCCGCCTTCATCTTCCATCTCGGCAATCGCCCGTTTCACCGTTTTGTAATTGAGATATCTGGCATCCGACTCCTGAATCTTGGCCGAGTCCGGGAGCAGGTAACGACAGGCGTCGTGGGTGGCTCTGGTTGCATAGACATGCCCGCTGTAATCTTGGCGAACCAGCAGGGGCAATCTGCCGGAATGGTCTATATGAGCATGCGAAACAACGACATTGGTAATCATCGAGGGATCAAAGGGCATGACGCTGTTCTTCTCTGCCGCCTCCCGCCGTCTTCCCTGGAACATGCCGCAGTCGAGAAGCAGACGATCATTTGTCGTCGACAGAAGATGCATCGAACCGGTTACTTCCCTTACGGCGCCAAGAAATGTGATATGCATCCAAAAGCTCCTGAAAAAATGTTATGAAGAATTCAGCCGCCCGGTCGATCTGCGCAGGCTGCAGAGGGATTGCCCCTGGCGGCGAGGAAAAGGCCAATAATCTGCTCTGCTGCCGCGGCAAGCAGTTCAGTTGCCCCGGCCATTGCCTGTTCCAGGCTCATGGGATGGCGGCAGATCGAGAAAACGGCATCGAAGCCGAGCCGCTGCAACTCCCCCCGGCAGTCTTCAACGGCGCCGCACAGCGCCACACAGGGGATACCTGCCCTCCGTGCTGCCGCGGCAACACCGGCTGGGGCTTTGTCGAAGCCGGTCTGATAATCAATCCGGCCTTCGCCGGTTATCACCAGATCGACCCCTTCAAGCCTGGAGTCGAAGTCAAGGAGATCGAGCACCAGCTCCGTACCGGGGCGGAGCTTCCCGCCGAGAAAGGCGAGGACACCGGCACCGAGGCCTCCGGCGGCACCGGCGCCGGCAACCTGCTCGACATCGACGCCCATCTCCTTTCGAATGACTGCTGCAAGATTGACCAGGCCGGCATCAAGAATGTCTACTTCCCGGGGATCCGCGCCTTTCTGCGGAGAATAGACCCGGGAGGCCCCCCGCGGGCCGGTCAGGGGATTGGCCACATCGCAGACGGCCTCCACCTCAATCGCAGAAATCCTCGGATCGACCGCCGTGCTGTCAATGGCTGCAATCCGATTAAGACTCTCCCCCACCGGCTCCAGCTCTCTGCCATCCCCGTCGAGGAACCTGTAGCCGAGCGCCTGGGCGACGCCGATACCGCCGTCGCAGGTGGCGCTGCCGCCCAGGCCGATGATAAGATGCCCGATGCCGCGATTGAGGCATTCGCTGATGAGCTGACCCGTCCCCAGGGTGGTGGTGCGAAGGGGATTTCTGTGCCTGTCCTCAACCAGGACCAGCCCGCTGGCCCTGGCCATTTCGACGATGCCGGTGCCGGTGTCTTCAATATGGCCATAAACGGCCCGCAGCGGCCGTCGCAGCGGATCGGACACCTCGGCTTCGACGATTTCGCCGCCAAGGGCCTTAACAAGTATATCGACCAGGCCGTCACCGCCGTCGGTTACCGGCAGACAGTCGACCTCGATGGCTGCCGACGCCCGGACAAGCCCCTGTCTGATGGCCTCGGCGGCCTGATGAGCGTCGACGCTGCCTTTAAAGCCGTCGGGGGCAACCAGCACTTTCATGCCTTATAGCCTCCGGCCAGGAGCATCGCCTTGATTACATTCGCCCCATGGCTCTTTGCCGCCGAAAGTGCGATCATTTGGATCGGCTCCACTTGATAGATCGCCTTATTTGGCGACCAGGGCTTCGCTGATGGCATCACAGACATAGTCGACATTTTTGGTCGTCAATCCGGCCAGGTTTATGCGGCCGCCGCCGACGACATAAATACCCTTGTTGTTGCGCAGCCAGGCGACTGTCTCATCATCGAGTCCGCTGAAGGAAAACATGCCCCGCTGCTGGGTGATATAGGAAAAATCTCCGGCCGCTCCCCTGGCGGCAAGTCCGTCGACCAGGGCTTTACGCATGTCAACGATGCGCTCTGACATGTCGTTGAGCTCTTCCAACCAGATGCCGCGAAGCTCCTGGCTGTCGAGTATGGCCGCAACCGTCAGACCGCCATGGGCAGGCGGATTCGAGTAAAGACTCCGCACCGTCTTTTTCAAATGGCTCATGGCTACCCCTGCCTCGGCAGCGGAAGGAGCAACGATGGTGATGGCGCCGGTCCGCTCGTTGTACAGCCCGAAATTTTTGGAAAAAGAACTGGCGACGACAAAGTCGATGCCTGCGGCAGCCAGCATTTCCACGGCGACCCGATCTTTTTCCACGCCCTCGCCAAATCCCTGATAGGCGAAATCGAGAAAGGGCAGCCACTGTTTCTTCCGGGCTATATCCGCAAGCCGCCGCCACTGCTCTTCATCCGGGTCGACCCCGCTCGGATTGTGGCAACAGGCATGCAGGAGAACGATGTCTCCCGGCGGTATCTCCTCGAGACAACGAAACATTGCCTCGCTGTCAAGGCCATGGGTTTCGGCGTTGTAGTAGGCATAATCTCGCAGTTCAAAGCCGGAGTCGGCAAAAATCCCCACATGATTGGCCCAGGTGGGAGAGCTGACCCAGACCTTCGCCTGCGGCCGGAATTTCTGCAAAAGCTGGGCTCCGACCCGCAGAGCCCCTGTCCCCCCTGGCGCATGCGCCGTCACCGCCCTTTTGGAGACCATGGCCTCGCCGTCTCCGCCAAAAAGCAGGCGCTGGACGCAGGCGCCGTAGAGCGGATCTCCGGATATCGGCAGATAGCTTTTGGTACACTCACGGTCGAGCAGCATCCTCTCGGCCTTTTTCACGCATTCGAGGATGGGGGTGTTGCCTTCGTCATCCTGATATACGCCCACCCCGAGATTGACCTTGCGTGGGTTTGGATCTTTCTTAAATGCCTCGGTCAACCCGAAAATGGAATCGGCCGGCGCCGCTTGTACTCCCTTCCACATGTATGCCCCTCCTTGCAAAGGATTAATAAAAGGTTATTGCTTGTAAGAGTATGCTGGTTGTATAATCATATTCTGCGACAGGCGTCAACTGAATCGCAGGACGTACACCCGACACCGCTATTTTCACAGCCGTGTATTCCATCCGTGTAGTCAAAAAACGACGTCATGCGGAGAAACGCCCGAAGACATTATGCACAAACCGCATAACTTGTGCCATATAAATTCCCATACTTCCCTTGGCTTAGGCCATAGCATATCCCGGAATCGTGTAAATGTTACAAAATTTACCTTTCCAAATGGTTGAATAGACAATATCTTCTCTACAGAGTATGACGGTGTGGTATTTTATGCTTTCCAATTCGGGCGGCATGATGGTATAACTTTCTGCTTACAGCAGGGTAATTTGACAAATGTTCCCAATGATCGTACAACGTTAGAATCAGCACAAATGAAACCGCAGCCAGACATAAAACTGAAACCGCATCTTCTCAGTATACTTTTTGACTCCGAAAACCATTACCAAAAGAGACCGAAAAAATGGATGAAGCCTTAATTCTGAAAAAACTGGACGATCTCTCCAATGAAGTTCGTACCCTGAAATCCGAGGTGCTGGAGGAATTGAAACAGGAGCTTAAACCTGCCCGTACCGCCACCTCGCTTTTTGAAGAGTGTCTCGCTGAATCGGAAGAAAGTCATCTGCAGGAAGACCTCAACTACCTGGTCAAAAACCTGCTGGCAAACGTCGAAACTCTCAATTCCCTGCTGAGAACTGCCAAAGGGGCCATGGAACTCAAAGACGAGATAGAGCCAATTGCCAAACTGGCCTACCCCATGGCCCTCGAAACCGCGGCGGAGGTGACCGAAGGCCTTGATCCCGATCAGATCAAGCCCCTGATCAGAAACACGCTCAGCAATCTCGAAAATTTCAACGTCGCCCTCAATATGCTCAAGGCCGGCGTGGAACTCAAGGACGAAATAGAGCCCATCGCCAAGCTGGCCTACCCCATGGCTCTGGAGACCATTGCCGAGGTCACCGAAAACCTCGACATGGATCAGGTCAGGCCGCTCATCAGAAACACCCTGAGCAACCTTGAAAACTTCAATACCGGCCTCAATATGCTCAAGGCCGGCATGGAGTTCAAGGACGAGATCGAACCGCTGGCCAAACTCTCCTGGCCCATGGTTGTTGACTTTTTCAACAGCATCGACGGTCTCATGCGGGTCAGCGGCAGCGGCCTCGAAACAATGAAAGACATGGAGATAACCCCGGCCCAGGCAGAAGCCATGAGCAGGGTCATAAAGGATATAGATCTGAGCAGATCGAAAAAAGTGGGCCTGGTCGGCATGATGAAGAAGCTCAACGACCCCAAAGTCCAGGAAGCACTGGGGGCCATATTTACTCTTCTCGAGGTATTCGGCTCACTGATGCAGGCCTATAAAGAACCCGATGCCACATCGTGATCTTCATAGCGGAGCAATACACACTTACTGCCTGCCTTTTCCCAAAAAGTCGGCAGTTACCACCAACATAAAGGATAGGAGGCGCAACAGATTATGAAAAAACTCGTCATTCTCGGTGCAGGCTGCGGCGGCACCATAATGGCCAACAAGATGAGAAAGGCTCTCGATCGCAAGGAATGGGACATCACCATCATCGATCGGGACAATCATCATGACTACCAGCCGGGCTATCTCTTTGTTCCTTTCGGCATCAATACCGAAAAGGAAATTCGCAAAACGAAGAGAGAATTCATCAAGCCGGGCATTACTTTTGTCATCTCTGAGTTGGCCAACGTCGATTGGGAAAAGCAGGTTATCACAACGGAGACGGCCGGCAAGTTCAGCTATGATATCCTCATCATGTCCACCGGCTGCGAACCCCTGCCGGAGGAGGTGGAAGGACTAGCGGAGACCTGGAATAAAACCGCCTACGGATACTATACCTACGATGACTGTATCCAGCTGAAAAAAGCGCTGGCACAGTTCGAAGGCGGAAGGCTGGTGATCAATATAGCCGAAATGCCGATCAAATGTCCCGTCGCTCCCCTCGAGTTCGCCTTCCTTGTCGACTGGCATCTGCATCAGCGCGGCATCAGGGATAAAGTCGATCTGCAGTTTGTCACCCCCCTGACCGGCGCCTTCACCAAACCCGTCGCCACCCAGGTGCTCAACCAGGCCTGCAAGGAAAAGAACATCAACATCGTGCCAAACTTCGCCATCGGCGCAGTCGAAGGAGACCGCAAGGTCATCCAGGCCTACGACGGCACGGAGGTCGAATACGATCTTCTCGTCTCCATACCGCCGAACTTCGGCTCCCAGGTGATGATAGACTCCGACGTTGCCGATCCCATGGGATACATTCCCGTGGACAAGCATACCCTCCAGCCCGAGGGACATGACAACGTCTGGGTGCTCGGCGACGGCACCAATGTGCCGACCTCGAAGGCGGGAGCTGTTGCCCATTACCAGGCCGACATTCTCGAAGAGAATATCGTCGCCTACATAAACGGCGAAGCCCAGCATGCCCGCTCCGACGGGCATGCGCTCTGATTCATCGAATCAGGCTTCGGGAAAGCCTACGTCATCGACTTCAGCTACGACATCGAACCGGTAATCGGCGAGTATCCCTTCCCGGCCATCGGGCCGATGGGATTGCTCAAAGACACCAAATTCAATCACATCTCCAAGCTCCTCTTCAAGTGGGCCTACTACAACCTGCTGCTGGCTGGAACCTGGCTTGGTCCCCCAAGTCTGCAGCTGGTCGGCAAGAGAATGGAAATGATCCAGAAGAAGTAGTATCCTCTCTCAGCAAAACCAGAAGCCGTACCGGTTGCCGCCGGTACGGCTTTTTTTGCTCATTGCCGGGAAACATCCAACTGCTACACCCCTCGCATTTCATGAAATGTTCGGGCTAAGCGATAACACCATCGACGCATACTCTGTACCTTCGCACCGATATATGGCCGCAGGCATGTACAGCCGAGGAGATCAGCCTCCGGCCCATACGGACGCAGGCTGCGGCCACGGCGGCCTCTGCGCCCTCGAAATCTCCCTTTTCCCGAAAATCATAGTAGTGGAGCCGGCCTCCAGGCCGCAATGAGGCAAGCGCCAGCTCCAGGTAATCGGCCGCCAGAACCGGCAGCGGCATGGCAATACGGTCGAATTCTCCGTCCAGCTCAGACATGGTTTCAGCGACATCGCCCTCGTATAGCCGGATACCATCACTGTGGCCGTTGGCACGAAGGTTCTCCAGGGCAAGTCGATGGGCATGAGGATTTTTTTCAATACCTAGTATTTCGGCGGCATCGCTGTATCTGGCGATCATCAGCGGCAGAGGAGCGACACCTGAAAACATGACCAGAACCCGTTCTTTCGCTTCCACCAGGCCGGCCAGGCGAAACCTCTCGGCACCACTGCGCGGCGAATAATACACCCTGGAAGGATCGGTGTGGAGCCTGACGCCGTACTCCTTGTGCAGCGTTGCGAAACCGCCGCTGCCGGCGATACGTTCAAGAGGCATCAGCCGGAACTCGCCGGCACAGTCTCCAGTCCTCCTGGCGACGAGGCGGACATTGGGGAAGATCGCCTGCAGGGCCCTGCCGACTTCCTCCCCTGCCCATCTCGACCCCTCGGCGATTTTGACGATAGCCACGTCGCCGATGATGTCATAGCCGCGCACCGCTTCCTCAACAATGGCGGCGGACGACGGCTTCAGCGGCGTTTTGAGATTCATCGCTGAAGCCGAACTGTTTTCCCGCCGCTGCTCAAGTGCCATCGGCACTGACCCTGAACGAAAAGACGGGCGGTTCGATCATATGTTTTTTAACGACGCACTGATCCATGGCGCGGACAATGGCATCCTGATATTTCTCCGGAAAACCCTCAGGAAGCTTCAATTCGACCTCCATATGCGGGTAACGTTTTTCTTTTTCATCCCATGCATACCGCAGAACAAGCTGCATACCGTCGGTATCCAGCTTACGGGCGCGGCAGAATTTCAGGGCAAAGTACCCGGTGCAGGTAGCTATAGACGCCGTAAAGAGTCCAAAGGGCGAAGGGGCGCTGTTATCCCCTCCCGATTTTTCCGGCTGATCGGTTATTATGGTAAATTCCTTGACCTTGGCCTCCACCTTGAGATTTTCCGGAAAGGTAACAACAATTTCCTCCGTCATATTCTTCTCCTTGTTGATAAGATAAAGAGATCTTGGCCTATGCAGTACGAGCCGGCCAGGAAATCCTCTCCGCCCCGGTTACTTCCAAGTACTTTTTTCAACGGCCTGATCCATCCGTGAAATATACTGGCCAGGATGCTCAGCCTTTTCCATATTTGATGGCGAGATTATCCGCCAACAATGATCACATACAGAACGAACTATATATCATTTCAACAAAGATACAATTCACCGGCCATTTGTAGAGAAGGTCAAGCCATTGTGACATTTTTTCTATTTGGTAGTTGTTTCACCCGGCAACGAGAAAGCACTCCAGCACTTGAGAGCTTCTCAGGTGATATTGCAGTAGTACAGGCCTTCCCGGTGCATAAGTCCCAGAGTACTCTGGTGCCAAGTGTTTATACAGGCCTGAGAGCTATTCCCAGAATCTTTCAGTCTCAAAAAATTTGAAAGCCGCTGCCCTGGCCTCTTCTGTAGAACCGTCAAAATCAGGAGCCAGTACCTCATCGAGGCATGAGGTATCCGGTTTAGTGGCAGGGGTTTCGATAAAGTCAAAAAATATCCTGGAACCGCAGGTATCCACCTCATCTCGAGGCACGCTTTCCAGAAGCGAAAGCAACAGAGTGCCGTGAGGGCTGGTGGGAAATTCGATAAGATGCTGGTTGCTTCCGGTGTAGTGTTCCTTTGCTCTCCTGGCAAATTCGATGCTGGTCTGGGGATCCATGGCCCCATTCGTCAGCAAAACCGCGGCATCGGTATCCGGCCATTCAGAGGTAAATCCATCATAGGTCTGCCACCCCTGCAGGTATCTTTTAGTGTATTGGTTAAGGGTCTCGTCCATGCTTGCCTGGAAGGTTTCCGTCTCATCCTGCACCGTATCGAATTTTTTCCCGCCTATGAGTTCACTGACGATAATATTAACGTTCAGGTTTTCCGAAAAAAGCGGATAATTTTCTTCCCGCACCAAAGCTTTGTCAGCCTGAGCCACCGACGGGAAAAGACCTTCCAGAGCATCCAGGTCCGATTGGGAGCATCTATTGATTCTGTAGAGCATTGCCGGATAGACCATCCTGTAACTCCGGTCTCGTATCAGTTCCGCGGAAACATTGCGCAACTTCTTTCGTGTTATCCTGTCACTGAGCTCTTTGCATATTGACCCATTATCTATAGCCGTAAAAGTATTGGAAATAAGTTCAGCTGTAGATAGCGCATATTCATTTATTCTCCCCCCACAAACCTGGCTTTTGTCGCACATGCCTGCAATTTCAAGTGCGAGTTGATGAAAGTTGGTGTGCCGTTTGCGGTTTTCTCCATGGCAGTGAAGAGGTCGTGAGCAGCCTGGCTTGTGCTGAATTTTGACAATCCGTCACTTCCCCATCTCCCTATCAGTTCCTCGTAACATGCATCGGAAGCTTCTTCTCCCTCGCAAAGAAGCGGTGTAGATGCCCCGGTTCCCCGGTGTTCCATGGCATAGTAGTCATACTGCGGATGCGCCGACGCCCACTTGTACAATGGATACTCATACGTGGCTACAGACTCACCCGGCCCGCCAAGCAGGAACCAAATCTGACCTTTTTTGCTGTCCGATTGGCCCATGGACCGCATCAGGAGAATATCGATTTCTCCACTGCCGATATTGCCATGGTCTAGTGGAACCTTGAGATTTCCACACTCGAGATGATCTCTGACATTGACATTGTCAGGTGATGCATTGCCGATGTATTCCGGACAGAGGGCCCATTCCGGTCCTGATGAGTTTGAAAAACCGAGAAGAAGACTGACTATTGAGGCGACAGCAAGATTATTCATGAAAAAGAGTGGGAAAAATTGTTATTGAACTGCTTAATCACTTTTTTTCATACCGAATCGAAAAAAAGTTTTTAAGCTCGAACTCTATCATGCAAATTACCCCCAGGAAGTACAAGGTAAAAGTTATGTGCCTGAAACTATAGAGAGAAGCGCGAACTTCATTCTTGGCAAGTCGATTGATCACAATCCCGCAAGGATATTAAGTATTCATGGAATCGATCGATTTGAATCACTTTGGCTTGCGAGCCATGAGGATCATTCGTTTTGATGACTCGGAATATGTCTCGAGGTGTTCATTATATACAGCTGCGAAATCCAGTCCCGCCAAGCGGATGAACAGCTTATACTGAGCCAGGGAATATAGGCGTGAACCCGCTAGCACGTGCTCTGTCCTGCCATTTTTCTCGACTGGAATAGGCAGATGCATGCGCTCAGTGATATCATCCCACAACCGTTGCAACGCTTTGCCATTGGCATCGAATTTGGGGGTCGTGTTGGCAATGACATCCCCCCTGTTAGGCGCTTCCAGTAGCAGTGTTCCACCTGGCCGCAGTGAGTTGGCCAGCTTCTTAAGCACCATAAAGTCGGTTTCCACATCAAAGTAGCCAAAGCTGTTGAACCAGTTGATTACGGCATCAAAGCGGTCTTTGAAATTCAATTCACGCATGTCGCCCACAGCGAACTCTCCATAGAGCCCCTGATCGGCAAAGCGTTGCCGAGCGTGTTCGATAAAACGGGGGTTGAGATCTACGCCAACATAGTTAACACCATTGCGGGCCAGGTGTTGCCCGAAGCGGGCATCTCCACAGGGGCAGTCCAGTATGGATTGCCCCTTTTTCAAATTCAAAGCTCTCCATACCAGACTCGCATCGGTTTCACCGTCATTTTCCGGCTTGAGCCACAATTCGTCAGGAATGCGCTGAAACCAGTCCGCATCAGGGCGCAAATCCCGAGCGCTAAGCTCAAAGAGCATGTTCTGCCCCTCGCATTCCAAAGCATTAATTAGCTCTCGGTCAGCGTTCAGCACCCGGGCATCCTCGTGACAAAGAAAAAGAGTGGCTGGCGAGGAGAGCAAATCAATGGTTTGTGTGACATGGGCATCCTCCAGACAATGTACGAAATTGCCACTGCGTACTGAGGACAGTCCTGTGAGTAGGGTTACCGCAGGGGTAGCGTCCAAGCCACCCTGCCGGGTTGAAATGAGGCATTTGATGAAAAAGTGTTTGTGTAGAGTATAGGGAGTATCTACATCTTCAAGAAATCGTTCAGGTTCCAAGGCTGACTCCACAGCTAGCTCAAGCTGAGTATGCCCCACGCTTTCCTTGAGCAATTCCTGCGGATAGGACGCACCCATGGGTCTAGCTCCACACTCGATAAGCACGGGGCCATCTG
>JBEPWT010000074.1:0-13317 GCA_041642275.1 Desulfopila sp.
CATAGGGATCGGCGTGATACTCGGCGACCATGAAATGGCTGCAGCCATAATTCTTTCTGATGACGGCCTGCCACAGAGCAGCCCTGGGGCCGGCCTTTCTGTTGGCAAAGGGCATCAGGCCCATGAGAATCATGTTGGGCGGAAACTTGTCTATGAAATGCTGGTAGCAGCGCACCTGGGTATAGTAATCGAGGTCGCCGGGATGGCTCAGATCGGCAACGGGATGCAGGAGAATGGCCGCCCCCGCCTCCCTGGCTGCAGCCAGAACCATTTCCCGGTGGGCGCAGTGCAGGTAGTCGTCGGTATGAAAGCCGAGAACCTTGCGCCAGCCGTTCATGGTAAAGCGGCGGACAGTCTCTGACGGGGTCAGACGCAGATCCTGAAAGTCATAATGCACCGGCAGGCTGACTCCCTCGAGCGTGCCGCCGATATACCAGTTGCTCTGTCGATCATAGAGTGCCTGAACCTGGGGATGACGGCTGCCGTCGATGGTGCCGTAGACCGCCTCGGCCTCCCTTTTCGGCTCGGATGGCCATATGTCACTGATGGTGAGGATGGCAAGCATCACCCCTTCCTGATCATTGAGAGCCACCCGCTGGCCCACCGTCAGCGTGCAGGCGGTCTTTTCGCTGACATCGAGGCAGACCGGTATGGGAAAAACGGTGCCGTCGGCCAGCCGCATGGTATCAAGCACCGATTCATAGTTCTCCCGGCTCATGTATCCGTCAAGCGGATACATTCCCCTGTTGAGCAGCAGTTCTATGTCGGCGAGCTGCGTTCCGTTGAGATCTATATTCTGCAGGGAAAGCGCCTCCCGGCGGAGCATCTCCACCCTGCGGAAATGGACAATCAGGCTTTCCGAATACTCGTAGTTGAACATGCACTCACCTATCTGAAATTCAAAAGCGCCTCCGGTATCGACTCGACGATTGCCGGGGGACCTTGATTGACGCCGCACGCCGAAGGAATATACCCTCTTCTCCCTGTTTCTGCCAGGCGCAACCTCATCAGCGGCGAGCGGCGGCGAACCGGGGGATGGAGACGAGCGGCGCCTTCGATATGTCAATCACTGCCTTTGCACATATGCCGGCATAAATCAGCGGCAGCCGAACCTGTTATTTTCCCAGACAGAACTGCTCGAAAATCACATCAAGGATATCCTCGGTGGTGGTCTCTCCGACAATATCTCCGAGCTGGTCGAGAATCTCCTGCAGATCAACGGCAAGCAGATCCGTGGTCACTCCCGCCTCCAGGCCTTCCAGCACTCCGGTGCAGGCCGACCGTGCTTTCTGCAGACTCTGTTTGTGCCTGAGATTGGGGGCGCAGCCTTCCTCCTGCCACTGGTCCTTGCCTGCCGTTACCGTCTCAAAGAGCAATATTTTCAAATCCTCAAGGCCGGACTGGTTTTTAGCGGAGATCAGCGCCCGCGGAAAATCTTCGCCCAGGGCCACAAGGTCGGGACCGGCCGGGCTGCCGACGAGATCAATTTTATTGACCAGCAGTATCAAAGGCTTGTGGGCGACAGTTGCAAACAGCTCAAGATCCTCCGGAGCCACACCGGCGGCACCGTCCACCATGAAGAGGACGACATCCGCCTGGTTCACCAGTCTTCTGGCCCGCTGTATTCCCAGTTCCTCCACCTCGTCGGCGTCCTTGCGTATGCCGGCGGTATCGGCAATTCGAACCGGCATGCCCAAAACATCGATATGTTCCTCTATGCTGTCTCTGGTGGTGCCGGGAGTGGCCGTCACCAGCGCTCTTTCCTCCTGCAGCAGGGCGTTGAGCAGGCTGGATTTACCGACATTGGGCCTGCCGACGATGACCACCGACACCCCCTCTCTGTATATGCGTCCCTGATCGGCGCAGCGCAGGAGATAATCGATGGGCCGGGCCACCTCATTTTCCAGCTGGGCCCTGAGGCCTTGGTGGTCGACTATTTCGACTTCCTCGTCGGGAAAGTCGATGGAGACCTCGATCACGGCCCGCATGGCAATCAGCGCCTGGCGAATTGTGTCCACCCGCTGATAGAGCGCGCCGGCCAGCTGATCCTGGGCAATATCTATACCCTTGCGTGTTTTCGCCGCCAGGATGTCGATGACCGCCTCGGCTTTGGTCAGATCGATGCGGCCGTTGAGAAAAGCGCGTTTGGTAAACTCGCCCGGCTGGGCCAGGTCGACGCTGTTTCTGAGAAGAAGCTCGAGAATGGACTGCAGCACGAGATAGCTGCCGTGGCAGTGAATTTCCACCACATCCTCCCGGGTGTAGGTCCTGGGCGCTGCCATGTAGACCACCAGCACCTCATCGAGGAGACGCTGGTTCAGGGGATCATTGATGGTGCCGTAGAAAAGATGATGACTGCGAAAATCGCACTGGGGATTGTGCGGCCTGAAAATACATTTGAGCACTTCGAGCGAGTGCGAACCGCTCATGCGGATAATGCCGATACCGCCGGAGCCGGGAGGCGTCGAAATGGCGGCTATTGTTCTCTCCTCAGCACTGTATTCAGTCATAGACATACGGGGTCCAACTGGCAAGAAACCCGATACGGTGCAGTAGCGCTATAGCCATGATGCCTGGCTCTCAAGAGGTTCCGTCGTTTTTCTTGCGGTTATTGCCGCCCTTGCGGCCGCGGGAGTTGCCGCGTTTGCGCCCTCCTCCCTTGCCACCGCCTTTTCCGGGCTTATAGATGAGGATTTTTTTAAACAGACCGTCGCCGACGCTGCGGCTGCGGATCTCCTTGTCTTCCTGGAGACTCATATGAATGACCCGCCTTTCCGAGGGTGAAAGGGCGGCAATCACCTGGGTTTTACCGTCTTCTTTGACCTTGCAGGCCAGATCAAGGGCCTGCGCTTTAAGCTCATCGAGCCGCTTTTCCCGGTAGCTGCCGACGTCAACGCTCAGGCGCAGCCTCTCGGGAACCTTTCTGGCAACAATCTTTCGCAGCAGATACTGAAGCGCATCAAGGGTCTTGCCATCCTGGCCGGTAAGAACGGCCTCATGCTCTTCACTCACCTTGCAGAGCACCGAGGTGCCGCTGGCGCTTATCTCCACGCCCGAGGGGTACCCCATCAACTCGAGGATCCGGTTCAACTCTTCTTTGATCAGCGCCAGAGTGGTCTCGGATGCCTCCGTGCCTGCCTGATCGTTTTCCGGAGTCGAGCTGCGCGAAAACTCTTTATCGTCGTCTTCATCCCCATTCTCCAGATATCCCTGTTCTTCGTCGCCGTTCTGGACCTGCCGGGTCTCGTGATTTTCATGCTGCTGCACGGCGGCATGAGCCTCTTGATCTGTTTGCCCCTCCTCCTCGACGGTCTTTTCAGCGCGGCTCTGCCGCGGCTTTGGCGGCGGTGCCATTTTTTCTGCCTCAACAACGGGGGCCGCCTCCGAGCTGGGAGCAGAAGGTGCTTCTCCATTATCCTTTTCGGCTGTCGTCGGAGCCGTCTGCTGTTTCGAGGAGACTTTTCCGGGTTTTTTCGTCTTGCCTTCGCTCTTCTTCACATGGGCCCGTATATGGGCCTTCTTGCGGATGAGTCCGAAAATACCGGTGGAGCCTGTTTCAACGACTTCTATTTCCAGCTGTTCCTGGGGTACCTGTAATTTATCACATGCTTTCTTTATTGCATCGGTAACTTCTTTGCCGTAGAAATCTTTCGTGTTTGAGGTCATTGACATTCCCTGAATGAAAAATTCATCGATCGCCTGCAGGCAGCCATTGTCTTTGGAGGCGCTTCTAGGCTTTTTTGGCGGCGCCGCGATTTATCAGCTGCTGCTGAAGGATAGCGAGAAGGTTGTTGACAAACCAGTAGAGCACCAGGCCGGAGGCAAAATTGACGAACATAAAGGTAAAAACCACCGGCAACATCATCATGATCCTGGCCTGGGTGGGATCCGCCGTGGTCGGTGTAAGCTTCTGCTGGATAAACATCGAGGCGCCCATCAGCAGGGTCAATACCGGCAACCCGCCGAGATAGGGAATATCGAGGCCGACCCACAGCCTGTCCGGCGCCGACAGATCGTTTATCCAGAGCATGAAGGGCGCATGACGCAGTTCGATACAGAGCAGCAGAACTTTGTAGAGAGCGAAAAACACCGGTATCTGCAAGAGCATCGGCAGACAGCCGCCGAGGGGATTGACTTTGTAGGTCTTGTACATAGCCATGACCTCGCGGTTCATCTGCTGGGGATCGTTTTTATATTTCTCCTTGAGCTTGACCATCTTCGGCTGCAGCTTCTGCATGTTTTTCATGGACTTGAGGCCTTTCTGGGTTATGGGCCAGAAAATCGCCTTGAAGATGATGGTGACCATGATAATGGCAATGCCGTAGTTCTTGAAGTAGGCGTAAAAGAAGTTGAGAAGATGCAGGGTCGGCTTGGCAATAAAATCGAACCAGCCGAAATCGATCGATTTGTCGAGGTTATAACCTATCTCGTTAAGAAGAGAGAGTTTTTTGGGCCCATAGAACAATCGGTACTGGTAGGTGGCCGAGTCGTTCGGATTGAGGGTGTCAAGATCGCCGGAGAGCTGAGTGTAGGCGATGTCCTCGTTGCCCCGCATGACAAAGGTCGAGGGTTCCCTCGTCTCGGGAATGATGGCGCACATAAAGTAGGTGCCCTCGTAGGCCACCCAGTCGAAGACTCCCTGCACCGATTTCGGTCCATCCTCGTATTCCTTGGCCTTGTACTCCTTCAACTCGCCGTTGCGAGAGGCCGCGGGACCCATGAAGAGAAAGTGGTTGAAGGTGCTTTTTTCCTCGAAGGGCACGTTGACCTGGTGCAGTTGCGGACTGCCCTGAAGGGTCTGCTGCGTTGGGTTGGACACGCGGATATCAAGCTCGATGATATAGCTGTCATCCTTGAAATGGAACACTTTCTCAACCTGCAGTCCGGCAGGTGTCGTCGCCGTCATACGCAACTCGCCCGTGCCGTCGGCGAACTCGACGACGCTGTTGGCCGCCTGGTAATAACTGTCGGCGGGCATAACGTTGCCCCAGGCAAACTTGAGAGGATATCCCACATTTTTCGGATTTTCTATCAACTGTTTTCCCGGTGAGTCGTCGGCGCTGGTTTCACGATGGTCCCTCAAGACGAAACTGGTCATCGCCCCCCCCGCCTCCGAAATCACCGCTGTATACAGCGGCGTTTCCACCGTGATCTTTTTTGCATCCATCCCCGCCATCGGCTGGGGAGCGGCGGCAGGGCCTTCCGGAGCCTCCGCCAGCTCCGGCTGCTGCTGCGTCACCGGCCCCTGCTGCTGTACGCCGCTCTGGGGAGGTGTAGTCCGAGAAGTATCGGCACTGTCCTCGGCGACGGGCTTCTCACTTTGAAAACCGACAAAAAAATACTGATAGCCAATCAGAATGAGAAATGAGATGAGTATTGCCAGAAAAGCTCTGTAGGTATCCATGAAATTATCCTGCTCTAGAGGAGAAAGGTGTCTGGTATCAGTCGTTTATCAAGGGAGCGGGTCATATCCGCCACTGCAGAAAGGATGGCACCTGACCACCCGCCTTGCACTTAAGTAGAGTCCCTTGACAAGGCCGTAACGTTCTACAGCCTCAAGCGCATAGCGGGAACAGGTCGGGGTAAACCGGCAGCTGGGCGGCAGACAGGGCGAAATGATATAGCGGTATATGCGGATGCAGGCAAGAATCAGTAATTTGGGCCAATACCACGGGGTCATTTTAATGTTCATTGGCTATGCCGTCCTGGAAAGTGAGATGCGATACGGCCTCGGTCACTGCTGCCGGAGAGGTGGCCGAAAATGATGGTTTAACGGCCATGACGATATCTGCATCCTGCGGGTAGCGCTTCCTGTTCAGGCGGAATGATTCCCGAATAATTCGCTTGATTCGATTCCTTCGCACCGCTCCCTTGACCCGCCGGTGAATACTGATTCCCAGACGATTGAAGCCCTGATCATTTTTCTTGCATATAAGAGTGAAGCCATCTCCGTACAGCCGCGTTCCCCGCCTGTACACCTGTTCGAATTCAGTATTTTTTCGCAACAGGCATGCTTTCGGAAGAGCGTATTCCTTCAAAAGTATCAGGCAGACAATCTCTTGCGGCCTCTGGCTCTGCGGGCGTTGAGAATTGCCCGTCCGGCGCGGGTGCTCATACGGGCCCTGAACCCGTGGGTACGCTTGCGTTTGATATTGCTTGGCTGAAAAGTACGTTTACTCATTTGCTTACACCTTGGTTTGAATCCATGCTCTGATGGATAGGTTCTCTGTTTGCAATCAACAGCGGGGAGTTGAAAGTTGTGCTCCCGCCGCGATTTCATCCCGCCCCGATGCTTTTTCTGGGACTATAAACAACAAACCACCAATATTAACCACACATGTGTTTCAGTGTCAATTATTTTTGGTCTTCAAGGATGCAGGACACCTTGCACGGGACCCAACGCTGTGATAGAATCGGTACCTTGCCCTGGATTCTGCCTCAAAGGCCGTTTTCGGCAACCGGCAGCCCTCTCCCCTTTGAACTTCCGCTTCTGTTTTTGTGGAAAATATCCTTTTCAGAGGCAGGCATAACCACCATCCGCCCTTCGGAGTCCATCATGGCGTCCCGCACTCCAAGCTCCTACAGAGACATAGACTGGCTCGAACTCTGGCAGAACGAACGCGAACACAAATCCTGGCGCAGCAAAAGGGCCAAAGACTGGGATGAAAAGGCGGCGGCCTACGCCCAAAGAGCCGGTGATTCCCCCTATGTCCCCCTTCTGCTTTCGCGCCTGCCTCTGGATCCGGACTTCACCGTAGTCGACGTCGGCTGTGGACCGGGGACGCTGGCCCTGCCGCTGGCCAGGATGGTGAAAAAAGTCACCGCCATCGACTATTCCAGGGAAATGCTGAACATCATCGAGGCCCGGGCCGCAGCCGAAGACATCGACAATATACGCTGCGTGCACTGTGGCTGGGAAGACAACTGGCAGGCGCATGACATAGAGACGGCAGACATCGCCATAGCTTCGCGCTCGCTCAATATAGCCGATTTGCCGGCGGCCCTGAAAAAGCTCAACGACGTTGCCCGACGCTACGTTTTCATAACCGACCGCATAGCCCCAAGCCCCTTCGACCCCGACGCCTTTGCAGCAGTGGGCCGCGAATTCAACTCCGGTCCCGATTATATCTTTACCCTGAATTTCCTCTACTCCATGGGCATCTGCGCCAACGTGGAAATACTCGAACTCGACCGCCACACCACGTTCAAAAACCAAGCGGAAGCACTCGCCGCCTACGCCTGGATGTTCAAGGATCTCGACAAAGACGAGGAACACAAGCTGCAACACTACCTCGAGTCGTGCCTCGTCGCCGCCTCCACGGACAAAATTGTTATTCGCCGACGCCAGGGTCTTCGCTGGGCGCTTGTCTGGTGGGAAAAACCGGACGGCTGAAGGTTTTCACCCATCTGTCGCAAGACCATGCCGCCATCTCCGGTATCGCCACCGTCATACACGTGAGTGCCGGACGCTTCTCATTCATAGAGAAATGATTACATCATAGAAAAACGTGGATGATGCCTATGTGCACAATCTCTTTCCCCCGAATCCCTGCCGACTGCAGGCAACCAGCGGATGATCTGCCATGAGAGTGTTCATTGTGAAACTGTTCCTGCTCTTCGTTCTCCTGCCGCCGGCGCATTTTGCCGCAGCAGAAAACGGCCAGATACAGCAGGAGCAGCACCCCGCTAACCTTGAAGCACGGCTGGTAAAAGCGGCAATGGCCGAGTCCATCGACGGCCTTTCCCCTGTCAATGAAGCCGTGGTCTTCTCAATCGACCTGCGCAGCCTCGTCTGCTTCTCGGAGTTCAACCCGGTCCCTGCACCATCGGTCATTTATCACAAATGGTATCATCGCGGCGTGCTGATAGCTCAAAAGCAGCTGACCATCAAACCGCCGCGCTGGTCTTCGTTTTCGAGCATGCAGCTCAGAGACAACGATATCGGCCCCTGGCAGGTTTATATAACCGATGACCAGGGCACGATCTATGAAATACTGAGATTCAGCATAACGGAATAGGGCAATGACAGCAGTGACAGACCTCGTAACCAGCCTGCGCTGGCAGGACATCCTCGATATCGCCCTCAACAGCTATATCCTCTTCAGGCTCTACGTTCTCTTTCGCGGCACCAACGTCATCCGCATGCTTTTGGCCATCTGCATGCTCTGGGTGCTCAAACGGCTGGCCGTCAGCCTTGGCCTGATCGTCACAAGCTGGGTTATTCAGGGCATTATCGCCGTCGCCGCACTCATTATCATCATCGTCTTCCGCAATGAAATCGCCGGCGTCTTCCAGGGGCGCAACATGCGTTCCTTTTTCTGGGGTATGCCGCAGCGTCATCTGCAAACACCCATCGACGTCATCGTCGAAAGCGTCGACGAGCTGGCACGACGCAAGCTCGGGGCGCTGATCGTCTTACCGCTGACCGTGGATACAGGCGAGGCAGTGCACGGCGGCATTCAATGGCAGGGCAAACTGTCACAGGAAATGCTTTTGTCTATTTTCTGGCACGGATCGCCGGTTCACGACGGCGCCGTTGTCATTCGCGGTGATCAGGTCCTGAGAGTGGGCGCCATACTGCCGCTTTCCAAAGACGCGGACCTGCCCTCGCATTTCGGTACGCGCCACCGCGCCGCCGCCGGGCTGGCGGAACAGACCGACGCAATCATCATCGTCGTCTCCGAGGAAAGAGGAGAGATCAGCGTCTTCAAGGACACCGCGACTATCGCCATCAAAGACAGTCGTCATCTGAGCCGGGTTCTCCATGAGCAGATGGGTGCGGAATCCGGCAAAAAGGCTCTCAAAGGCCAGGGATTTGAACTCGCCGCCGCCGCCCTGGGTTGCCTGGTGTTCATTACCGCCATCTGGTTCAGCTTTGCCCGGGGCGTGGAAACGCTGGCCACCCTGGAGGTACCGGTTGAGTTCACCAACCGGCCCTCCGGCATGAAGCTTTTTTCCGCCTCTGTCAGCAGTGTCAAGGTGCAGGTCAGCGGCTCAGGCTCACTCATACGTTCAATCCGGCCGGACCAGCTCAACGTCAGGTTGAACCTGGCCAATACCATCCCCGGCAGCAATGAGGTCTCCATCAAAAGGGAGGGCATAGTGTTGCCGCCCGGCACCAGCCTCAAGCAGGTCGAACCGGAAACGCTGGTGGTCAACCTGGACGTGCGGGCCGAAAAGCAGTTGCCCATTCAGCCTAACTGGACGGGCAAACTGGCCCCGGAACTTATAATGACCGAGACCTCTGTCTCCCCGCCCCAGACCGAGATTATCGGCGGCAATTTAACACTCCGGGACCTGCATACCATCTATACCGAAGCCATCCCCCTGGACACAATCAGCGCAAGCGGCACCACCGAGGCCGGCATCATGCTTCTGCCCTCGTCGCTGGAGCTTGCCGACACATCCCATAAAAAAGTAGAGATCAGCTACACGGTGCAACGGCGACCGGCTGCGGTATCACCGGACGACCCCTGATCTTGAACATCTCCTCTCAGAAGCGGCAGGATCTGCGGTTGAAAAAGACACCTCACTTTTCTTCTGGCAAAACGGCGCCACCGCTGTCTCTTCGATGAGGAAAATGCCAGCTTCGCCGAACTCTGTTTGCCTTAATCGCTCTTTTTCCTTATAGTGCTGGGGTCGCGATATCCACGGACGCGGAATACGGGCGCGGCGTTTTGCCGACGTTCTCATCTTCTCTGCCTGCCGGCCCGTACAGTCCGGTCTTCAATCGACCATCGTCACAGACGGCAGCGGACACACTCTGGAACATAGAGTTTCAATGGACGAATACGATATAATTGTCATAGGCGCCGGGCATGCCGGCTGCGAGGCGGCACTGGCCTGCGCCCGCATGGGATGCAGCACCCTCGTCACCGTGATCAACGTCGATACCATCGGCGCCATGTCCTGCAATCCGGCCATCGGCGGTCTGGCCAAAGGCCACCTGGTTCGGGAAATCGATGCCCTGGGCGGCGAGATGGCCAAGAACATAGACGCCACCTCCATCCAGTTCCGCAAACTCAACACCAGCAAGGGCCCGGCTGTTCGATCCTCGCGCGCCCAGGCGGATCGACTGCGCTACCGCCTGCGGATGAAATCGGTAATGGAAAATCAATCCAATCTCACCATCTGCCAAGCCTTTGCCGACTCCATCGTTCTTGAAAACGGCAGGGTCGCCGGCATAACCACCTCGCTGGATCAGACCATAAAAGCCAAAGCGGTGATTGTCGCCACCGGCACCTTCCTCAACGGTCTCGTTCATATCGGCTTGAAGAACTTCCCGGCAGGCCGCATGGGCGATGCCCCCTCGGTCAGTCTCGCCAGGTGGTTCTACGAGGCCGGATTTTCCATGGGCCGCATGAAAACCGGCACCGTCCCGAGAATCGACGCCAACACCATCAACTACTCCGAGCTGGAACCGCAGTACAGCGATGAGCCGCCGGCACATTTTTCCTTTGCCGCCAAAGGCCCCTACGCCCTCGACCAGCGACCCTGTCATATCACCTACACCAATGCCGCAACCCACGAAATCATCCGCGGCGGTATCGATCAGTCGCCGATGTACTCCGGAATCATCGAAGGGATAGGCGCCAGATACTGCCCTTCCATCGAAGACAAGGTCATGCGCTTTCCGGAAAAAGAGCGCCACCAGGTTTTTCTCGAACCGGAAGGGCTTGACACCGTCGAGGTCTATCCCAACGGCCTGCCCACCTCCCTGCCGCTGCAGACGCAGATCAGCATGCTGCAATCGATCAAAGGGCTGGAAAATGTCCGCATAATCAGACCTGGCTACGCCATAGAGTATGATTACGTCGATCCGCTGGAGCTGCACCCCTCCCTGGAGACCAAACGCTATCCCGGTCTCTTCCTGGCCGGCCAGATCAACGGCACCTCCGGCTATGAGGAAGCGGCGGCGCAGGGCCTGATGGCCGGCATCAACAGCGTCCGCGGCCTCAGAGGCGAAAATCCTCTGGTGCTCGACCGCTCCCAGGCCTATATCGGCGTACTCATAGACGACCTGGTCACCCGGGGTACCAAGGAGCCCTACCGCCTTTTCACCTCCAGGGCCGAATATCGGCTGCTGCTGCGCGAAGACAACGCCGACGGCAGGCTGTGCCGCATCGGTCGTGATATCGGTTTGCTGGGCAACCGGGACTACAACGGTTTTCTCGCCAAACAGGAGGCCATCGACAAGGGTGTGAGCTTTCTCGATACCGTTCACCTCAAACCCTCCGCCGCCGTCGGCGATGCCCTGGAAAAGATGGGCAGCGCCAGGCTCAAACAGAAATCGACTCTGGCCGATATCCTGCGCCGTCCGGAAATGACCATCGCCAGATTGCAAGGACTGCCCCTGGATGACAACACCAAAAGTCGTCTGCAGGAGATCGAGCAGTCACATTTCAGCGATGAGATTCAGCTGCAGATCAAGTTCAAGGGCTACATCGATCGCCAGCAGGAGCAGGTGGAGAGATTCAAGAGGATGGAGGCCCTGACCCTGCCCGAGGATATGGACTATACCTCGATGTCCGGTCTTTCCGCCGAGGTGGTCGAGAAGCTGAGTGCCGTCAGACCCCTTTCGCTCGGCCAGGCCTCGCGCATCTCCGGAATTACGCCGGCTGCTGTTTCCATCCTCCAGGTTCACCTGAGACGACGATAGGATTTCCATGACCTTTCCCGCCATAGATCCGGTTCTTTTCAGCCTCGGGCCGCTGCAGATTCGATGGTACGGTCTGATGTATGTCCTTGGTTTTGCCGCCAGCTACTTTCTCGTTCGCAAGCAGATACGGGACACCAACGATAAAAAACTTGGCCGCGAATTTGAAAATCTCAACTTTGTTCTTATCCTCGCTGTCATCGTCGGCGGCCGCCTGGGGTACGTACTCTTCTATAATTTTTCCTATTACAGCGATCGTCCCCTGGAGATACTGGCCACCTGGCATGGCGGCATGTCCTTTCACGGCGCCTGCATTGCCCTGATTATCGCCGGCTGGGCCTTCTGCCGGATCCGCGGACTCGACTTCTGGAAAACGGCTGACAGCTATGCCGTCACCATCCCCATCGGTCTCGGTCTGGGAAGGATAGGAAACTTCATCAACGGAGAGCTTTACGGCAGGACAACGGATCTGCCCTGGGGGATGATCTTTCCCGGCGGCGGCCCCCACCCCCGTCATCCCTCTCAGCTCTACGAGGCGCTGCTGGAGGGGGCGGTGCTCTTCATCATCCTCTGGGCACTGAAGGGAAAAACCCATCCACCATCGAGGAACTGGCCGCATGGCAGCATGCTGGCGCTGTTTCTCGCGCTCTACGGCTTCTTCAGGTTTCTCGTCGAGTTCTTCCGCCAACCGGATGCTCAGGTGGGCTACGTGCTGGACTCTCTCACCATGGGCCAGCTTCTCAGCAGCATGATGGTGGCCGGCGGCCTGCTGTTATGGTGGCTGAGAAGAGGCAGGTAGGCTGCCCGGCAGAAAAGCACCAGGCAGACGGTTTTTCACCCTTCGGCCGTGTGATATATCGACCTATTTCACCCTGCCGGTCAGTTTCTTCGCCGGCCTGAATTTTACCACCCGTCTGGCGGCAATGGTGATTCTCTCGCCGGTCTGCGGATTTCTCCCCACCTGCTCGGCCCGGTCGATGACCCGAAAGGAACCGAACCCCGAGATGGTCACCTTTTCGCCGTTTTTCATGGCTTCCGTCATGTGGGCGATCACCCTGTCCAGAGCCTTGCGTGCCGCAGCCTGGGTCATCTCTCCGCTTATCGATATGCGATTGACCAATTCTTTTTTGTTCACGACAATCCCCCTGCCGCATATGCTGATTTTACCCGGATATTCGACGATTTGAGATGGTCTGCTAGCCGCCGACACCGGCAATCCCCTCTATTTTGCAGGTCAAGAGTACTCTTTTCCTCTTAAAAAACAATTGTTGGAATTACCAAATTTGTACTAGGTATATTTACCCAGTGTCTGTCCATAAATGGCACTTTTGTCCTAACTCCCGGAGTCTCATGCTTCGCTTACCGGTTACTCTCAAAATTTAATCCTCGGAATATCAATTATATGCCTGCGGTTAAATTTATCGAGCGCCTAGATTTAGAACAAAATTGCTCATTCCTGGACAGACACCATTTAATAGGCGGCAGCAAGGGGCCAGGCGCTTTCCGCCTGTTTCTTAGGGATTACACGATCACATGGGGGGGAGTCAGCCACTCCGGCGGAAAGCGAAGACAGCCCGCCGGAAGCAGCAGAGAAATGTTGGCATCAGGGCTTCTTCTGGGGGAGCTGATCAATATACCAGGTCATGGGATTGAGCAGTTCA
>JBEPWT010000075.1:0-13031 GCA_041642275.1 Desulfopila sp.
AGGCTCTCTCTGGAATCTTTCCCTATTCACCGAGCTCGGGCTCTTCACCACGGAGCAGGATGCGGGGAAAAAGAACTACCTCACCGCCGTTGTCAGCTGGATGAAGAACACCCTGCAGCGCGATTGAAAAAAGGCGCCGGAAAATAAGCACTTCTGACGGACGGAGAGAGAAGATCTGGAAGAAGATGATAGGAAAATCGAAAGGTGTGTCCGACACTGGTCAGCCGGCCGTTGATAACACTGCGATGCCTGAAGGGTCAGCCGAGGGCCGCCCTGAACAGCCGCCTGGTGTATTCATGCCGCGGTGCGGCAAAGACCTTTTCCGCCGGCCCTTCCTCGACGACTGCTCCATCCCTCATGACGACTATATGATCGGCCATCGCTCTTACCACCAGCAGATCGTGGGAGATGAAGAGGTAGGTCATGTTGTATTTTTTCTGGAGATCCGAGAGCAGGGCTATTATCTGCGCCTGGATGGTCATGTCCAGAGCGGATGTCGGCTCGTCGAGGACGAGGAAGCGCGGGCGCAGAATAACCGCTCTGGCGATGGCGATCCGCTGCCGCTGACCGCCGGAAAATTCGTGAGGGTAGCGAAGGACGGTGTCGGCGTCGAGCCCCACCTCTTCGAGTATGTCCATGACCGCCCGGCGTCGTTGCTTTTTGTCGATATGCGGTGCATGAACCAGCAGGCCTTCGGCGATGATGTCTTCAATGGTCAGTCGCGGCGAAAGCGAGGAGAAGGGATCCTGAAAGACAAGCTGCATCTGGCTCCGCAGCAGGCGGAGCTGCCGTGCCTGCAGTTTGTCAAGCCTGTGGCCGCTGAATTCAATGGCTCCTGTGCTGCGGACGAGCCGGAGGATGGCCAATCCGAGAGTGGTTTTGCCCGAGCCCGATTCTCCGACGATGCCGCAGGTGGAGCCTTCGGCAATGCTGAGACTGATGTCGTCCACCGCCTTGATGGTTTTCAGGGATTTGCTGAAAAGGCTTTTTCGCACACCCTTGAGGGAAAAATGGCAGGCCAGGCGGGAGGTGGCGACAAGCGGGGATTGCGTGACTTTCGGACGCGGTGTGCCCGAGGGTATGGAGTGGAGCAGTTTTTGGGTGTAGGGGTGGTCGGGAGAGGCGAATAAATGCTCAACCGTGCCGCGTTCGACGATCTCGCCGCTTCGCATGATATAGACGTTGTCGGCAATCTTTTTGACCATCGGCAGGTTATGGGTGATGAGAAGGATGGCCATGTTGTATTCCTGCTGCAGGTCTTTGAGAAGTTCAAGAATTTGGGCCTGAACGGTGACGTCGAGCGCCGTAGTCGGTTCGTCGGCGAGCAGCAGCTTTGGTCGACAGGCTATGGCCATGGCAATCATCACCCGTTGCCTCTGTCCGCCGGAGAGCTGATGAGGGTAGGAGCCGAGTCGTTCCTCGGAGCGCGGAATGCCGGTGCGCTTCAGCAAGGCGGCGGCTTCCTCCAGCGCCTCGGTCCCGGACATGTTCCGGTGCAGCATCAATGGTTCGATCAGTTGGTTGCCGATGGTATAGACCGGGTTGAGCGAGGTCATCGGTTCCTGGAAAATCATGGCCGCGGTATTGCCTCGCAGCGACCGTATCTGTTCGCTGTCCATGGCGAACACGTCGTTGTCCTCGAGCAGGATGGTGCCTGTTTGTTTGACGGAACTGATTTGTTCGAGCAGACGCAGTATCGACAGGGCCGTCACTGTCTTTCCCGAGCCCGACTCTCCGACAAGAGCGGCGGTTTCTCCAAGGTCGACGGAGAAGCTGATGTTTTTGAGAATGTGCGAGTAATTGGTTTTATCAGAGGACGAGTCGATTTCGAACCAGGTGTTGAGCTTGTCGATCTGCAGAAGGGTGGTCATATGTCTTCGGCTCTAGTAACGGATTTCAAAATCGCCAAAAGGCTGTTCGTCGTCCAGCTGCCGCAGCTCTACCCGGGAGACATCGGCCTGCGGTGATCCGTCGCCAAGCCAGTCCTTCATGGCCTCGATATCCTCGCTCTTCCCCTGGAAGACGGCTTCGACGCTGCCGTCGGCCTTGTTCTGCACCCAGCCGGTCAGATTCAGTTTTTCTGCCTGGCGGCGGGTGGAGTCGCGAAAAAAAACACCCTGTACCCGTCCTTCGATGCGGGCGTGAACTGTTTGCATAACGGTGGTCTCCCTAACTCATAGTATTTTGAAGAAAATTGGCAATTTCACTGCTGGCGATTTTTTCCATTTCCTTGAAGGAGATGGACATGCCGATGTCAAAGAGATTGTCGGCATAGGCCTCGACTCGGACCACGGTACCGATGAGAAGCAGCGGTTTGTCCCTCTGTATGGGAAGACTTACCTGGATTCTCGAGCCGATGGGCAGGGGCACGTTGTTCTCGAAGAGAATTCCGCCTATACAGATATCCTTGCTCGTGCCGGCAAAGATCGGCGAGGATTCGAAGCCGAGTTCCTTGATTTTCACCGGCTCTTTGTAGGTTACCCGCAGATACCGCCTCTTCTCTTCCTTATACAGACATATGATATTCTTTCCTGCACCCTTGGCAAGGTAGAGGGCGCTGTCGGCGTGCTGGACCAGCTGCGAGGTGGTATCGCTGTTTTGAGGGAAAGCGGCCAGTCCTCCGCTTATGGTCACCTCCACCGGCTTGCCCTCGATGCCGACGACGTTTTTCTCGATATTGACACGAACGCGCTCGGCCAGGATGAAGGCGCGGATGCTTTCCGTGTGCGGCATCAGCAAAACAAACTCCTCCCCGCCGTAGCGGGCGGCTATGTCGCTTTCCCGTTTTTCACCGTCGATTATGGCGGCCACCTGCTGGAGTATGGTGTCTCCGTAACTGTGGCCGTAGGTGTCGTTGATTTCCTTGAAGTCATCTATGTCGAGAAAGAGCAGGGAGACATCGTTGCCGTATCTTTTGGCGGCGGAAACAGCCTGCTCGAGGGCCTCGTCGAAGTAATGACGATTATGCATCGAGGTCAGACTGTCATGGGTGGTTTCCATGATGACCCGCGCATAGGTTTTTTCATCGATCAGCCGCGGATTTGTCAGGGAATGGGGAGAGGCGGCAAGGTAGTCGGAGAGGCAGGGTAGGAGGTCGATTTTGCGGCCGAGCTTTTTCGTCATGGCCTGCCGGTGCAGAAGGACATCGTACCAGTATTCTTCGGCGAGCTGCGGTGACAGCTCCAGGCTTGCAAAAATCTGGAAGATCGCCTGGAAGATCGGCGAACCGTACTGCTGGGCACATTCCGTCAGGTCTTCTATGAGCTCGTCATCATTGGTGGAGCGGTTGCGGCGGTCGAGAACGGCCTTTCGCAATAAATCCATAAATTTGTCTCCCCTGACTCAGATGCATGCAGGTAGATAGACCAACACTCCCGGCCGAAAGAGCAAGGTGCGTTCCTGCCAAGCAAATGGTAGTGAAGGTAGTGAAAAATTGATTCGCCAGAAGCTTTTGCCAGGCCAGGCGAAGGCAGGCGGATGGAGAACGCCTGCCGCCTGCCTGGTGTGGCCGATGATGGTGCTCAACCGCCGCCGATCATCGGAAAAATCCCCAGTGAATCATCGGGCTGCAAACGGGTGTCGAGCCGGCAGTGACGACCATTGATCATGGTCACGCCCACTTCGTCGGCATCGATGCCCAGGTGGTCAAGTACCTGGCTGACCGGGACAGCCTCTTCGAAGACGAAGTTTTTGGTCTTGAAGCGGTTGTCCCGGAAGTAGGCGAAGAGTTTGACCTCGACATTCATCAGAAGTTCCAGAAGCTGTCGATCTCCTCGCCGCTGAAATCCCAGACCACATTATGGGGAGGAAGTTTTTCAAGAGAGAAAAACTCGGGCAGCCTGTCGTCTTCCTTGCCGAAACCGGCGGCTTCATTGAAGGCTTTTTCCGTCTTCAGAATGTATTTTCCGAGGTTGACGACGTCGTCGGCGGTAAGCTGCAGGCTGAACCTGGCGTTGATCATGTCGATCAGGGCCGGCAGGCAGGTTTCGTCGTCGAGAGCGGCAAAAGCGATAAAAAGGCACATGCCGGTGGAATCGATGGCGGCCGTGGCGATCTGCAGGTTTCTGGAGAGTTCAACCTGGCCTTCCTTGGAAAGGGGGTCGACCGAGCCGCCGACGTTGAGGATGTTGCTGGCGATGGAGTAGCCCATGGTGTGGTCGGCGCCCATGGTCGACGTTGCATAGGTGATGCCGATGCCCTTGATGGCTCTGGGGTCGTAGGCGGGGATCGCCTGGTTTTTGACAACGGGCACCCTGGCGACGCCGAAGGTTTTGCCTACCATGCCGGTACCGGCGCCGATAATGCGTCCCAGGCCGGTACCCTTGCCGACTTCTTCGCGCAGGATTCGGCATATGCCTTCGCCGTCCCCAAACTCGAGGACGCCCGCTTCCATGGCAACGCCCATCGCTACTGATGTTTCGATGGAATCGAGTCCCAAATCATCCATGATGCTGTCGGCCTCGGCGATCTGATCGAGGTCATCGACGCAGCAGTCGGCGCCCATGGCCCAGATCGATTCATACTCAAAGCCCGAGGTTTTATATTGATTGTTGGCATCGTTGTAGATCTGGGAACACTGGATGACGCATCCCGGATGGCAGCCGTGCTTGGGCTTGCCGCCGCGCTCCTGAATCCTCTCATACATTGTCTCGCCGGAAATCTTCTCATGGCCTTCGAACTGGCCGAGAGTGAAGTTTTTGGTGGGAAGCCCTCCCGATTCGTTGATGATATTCACCAAAACGTTGGTACCGTACTGGCCCAGGCCCTGGCTGATGGGATGGTTGGCAAGGGCCTTGACGAAAACCCGGTTGGCCTCTTTGAAGGCTTCCGGGTCGGCGATTTCAACCTTGCCGTCCTGGGGATCGATGGAGATGAATTTTACGCCCTTGGAGCCCATGACCGCACCGAGCCCGCCGCGACCGGCGCTGCGCATCCGAAAATCAGGATCTTTGACGGAAATATTGGCAGCCGGCATTTTCATCTCGCCGGCTGGACCGATGGCAATGAAGCCGGGTTTGCCCTCCAAGCGGTTTTTCAGAATTTCCGCCGTGGCGAAGTTGCCTTTGCCGATGGTCTCGGTTTCTTCATTGATGGTGGCCGCTCCTGGAGAAATGGCGATATTGTACCATTTTCCTTGCTGGGCCTGTCCCTCTATGATGATTGCCTTGCAGCCGCAACGCCCCAGCAGTTGGGCCGCCGTTCCACCGGCGTTGGATTCCTTGATGGTGCCGGTCAGCGGGCTTTTGGCGCCCACCGAGATACGCCCGGAGTTGGCGGCTGCCGTTCCGGAGAGAAGGCCGGGGGCGATAACCAGTTTATTGTTCGGTCCCAGCGGGTGGCAAAGCGGCGGCACCTCGGCGGCGATGATGGTTGAGGTCAATCCCCTTCCGCCGTGGGCGGCCCAGCCTTCGGGCACCTCTTCGATGGCTGTGGTCAAATCCGTCATGTTTATGCGAAAAATCCTGTCTGTCATTGTTGTCCTCCTCATGTAGGTTCTGAGTTCCGTAGTTCTGAGTTCCGTTGAGTAAAGCGTCCTGAAAAGACATGGTTACTGTTCATAGACGATACTGCCGCAGTCCCTGAGGTCGTAGCCCCCGAGGGCGGTAACCCGTTTATGGAAATCACTGTCGTCGCCAATAAGTTTGAGCAAAGCGGTTATTTTGTCATCGTCGTAAAATTCCGTGGGGATGATGAGGTCATACCGTTCCTCGGCAACGGCGACGAAATCGAGATCGAGGGCCACGGCTGCGGCGCGTATGCCCAGGCCGGCATCGACGCTGCCGGAGGCCACCGCCGCCGCCACGGACATGTGGGTATACTCTTCATGGTCATAGCCGTGAAGGGACGAGGGCGACACCCCTTCTTCCTTGAGAATCTTGTCGGTGAGCAGCCTGGTGCCGGCTCCCCCCTGGCGGTTGATGAAGCTCAGGCCGTGGTCGGCGATATCTCTGAAGGAGCCTATGGACTTCGGGTTGCCCTTTTTGACAATGAAACCCTGCTCCCGATGGCAGAGGTTGACCAGTTTCAGCGCTTTGCCGGCCAGCAGCCGACGGATAAAGGAGATATTGTACTCCCCGGTCTCTTCGTCGAGCAGATGGCTGCCTGCTATATGGGCTTCTCCCCTGCGGATAGCCATGATACCGCCCATGGAACCGACATGGGCGGATGACAGACGCACCGAGGGACGGTTTTTGTGCAGCTGATTGGCGATGAGGTCGAGTACATTGTCGTGGCTGCCGATCACTACCAGGGTGGATTCTATCTCCGCGGGCTCCCGGAGAAGCTCCACCTGTACCCGCTCGCCGGCGCCGACCCCTTCGCTGCCGGCAGCAATGGTCAGTATTCCATCGCCTCTGACAAGCGACATGACGGCCCCTGCTCCCTTGCCGGAGGGGGTACACATCAGATTGCCGCCGACACGGCCAAGGGTGGCCCTGACAAACTGGTCGACGCCCATGGCCGAATAGACCGGCCGCGACATCAGCGCCTCGACGATCCGGGGTGGCGGCGCTTCGATGCCCAGGTATTCGCTTATCATTTCCTCGACGAACAGACGCATGGTCAGTACGGCGGAGATCGGATAGCCGGGGAGGCCGACCACGGGAGTATGGTCGACCATGGCTAAAACCACCGGTTTACCGGGCTTTATGGCGACACCGTGAACTATTACCTCACCGAGTTCGGCAAGTACCGAGGAGGTGAAGTCCTTGGTGCCGGCGGAGGCGCCGGCGTTGAGAATGACCAGGTCGTGGGCGGCTACGGCGGCGGAGATCGCTTCTTTCAGAGAGTGGGGATCGTCCTTTACCGGCAGACTGGATTCGGCCTGCGCGCCCCAGCTTTGAAGATAGCCGCGAAGAATGCGGCTGTTGAATTCGATTATCTGTCCGGGACGTCCGCGTTCGCCCGGCTGGATGAGTTCGCTGCCGGTGGGGATAACCATGGCCCCCGGAGGACAGCGAACCTCGACTTCGGTGATCCCGCCGGCGAGCATCGCTCCCTGGTCGATCGGTCTGATGCGATGACCTTCCGGGAGGATCAGTTCGGTGGCGACGATATCCTCGCCGATGGTGCGAACATGCTGCCAGGGCGTCGCCGGGGCGGTAAGCTCCACCTGCTCGCCGTCCAGCATGTGCACATCCTCGATCATGACCACGGCATCGAAGCCGGCAGGCAGGGCGTTGCCTGTATTTACAGGGGCATAATCATCTCTCTGCAGTGTTACGGGATGGGCTTCACTTGCCGCTGCCAGTTGCAGGAAACGGACGGCGATGCCGTCCATGGCGGCAGCATTATAGGAGGGAGACGACTGCCGGGCCATGACCGCTGCCGCCGTCAGCCGGCCGAGACTGTCGTCGACGGCGATAACCTCGGTGCGGGCGCCATGGCTGAAGCCGTGTTCTTTCAGGGCTGCATGCCATAACTGCTTGGCCTTGCCCAGCGGGGTATTGCTGACATAGATATTTTTAACGCTCATTGGTAGAGATATACCTTTACATGGGAATTTTCACTTATGCCCTGCAGGTCCTCATCGACGACAATATAGCCGTGGGCTCTGGAAAGCGTGGATATGGCGCCGGATTTGCCGAGAACGGGCAGGGCCCTGACCGAACCGGCGGCGCTGTCGCAGTCGAGGCGGACGCGGACGATATCCTTTCTGCCGGCGGCCGAGGCGACATTGCGGCCCAGCAGCGCCTCTATGTACGGTGACATCGGCAAAGACCCGGTGCGGAGGCCGGCTATTTTTTCAAGGGCCGGACCGACGAAGAGGTCGAAACAGACCATGGCCGATACCGGGTGCCCCGGCAGACCGAAAAGGGGGGTCTGTTCGTGCAGGCCTATGAGTATGGGTTTTCCCGGCCTCAGGGCGACGCCGTGGACAAGGATGCCGGGCCTGCCTAGTCTGTCGATGGCCTGCTCGCCGAGGTCTCTGGCTCCCACCGAACTGCCGCCGGAGAAGACCACCAGGTCGTTTTCGGCCACAGCCCTTTCGATTGCCGGAAAAAAACTGTCGGCGGTATCGGCGACGATTCCGTAGTCGCGGATCTCGGCTCCCAGCCTTCTGGCCTGGCTTGCCAGGGTTATAGTGTTGATATTGCGTATTTTACCCGGCGGCGGCGCGGTCTCGTAAGCAACGATTTCATCACCGGTGGAGACAATGCCGAAGCTGACCTTTTTGCGGACGGCGACCTCGGTGAGGCCCAGCCCCGCCAGAAGCCCAAGATCCTGGGGCCGGAGACGCCGGCCCGCGGCCACGGCGACCTGGCCGCTTTCTATATCATCGCCCCGGCCTATGATGTTGCTGCCGGCACCGACCCCTCTGACTATTTCGACCAGTGTCGCATCCACGGGCACACTGTGTTCGAACATGACGACGCTGTCGGCGCCCTCGGGCAAGAGTCCGCCGGTGGCAATGCGATGACAGGTGCCCCGCTCGACGGCGTGCCCGGGAATCTCGCCCATAACGACTTCACCGGTGACATTGAGGTAGCAGGGCATGGATTCCGAAGCGCCGAAGGTATCGGCGGCGACGACCGCATAGCCATCCATGGTCGAGCGGGGATGGGCCGGCAGATCCTCCGGGGCGGTGATGTCGGCGGCGGTGATGCGTTCCAGAGCCTCATCGAGCGGCACTGTCTCCGCCTCGACGGTATGCCGCAACCGTTCTAGGAGCAGCTCTCTGGCATGGCCGACGGCCATCAGGCCCTTGCGGCCGAGCATGTCGCGGGTTTCCCCCGAATGTGACGATGTCATGGCGACTCCTCTCTTGCCGTGGTGGTGATGGTGAGAAAGTAATCACTGTCGTCACGGATTGCCGAGAGCAGCTGCAGCGGCTGAACACCGCTGCCGTCATATCTGGCGCCGAGTGCGTTCTGCAGTATAGAGGGGTGGTCCCCGAGAAAGCGCAAAAGAGCGGCTCCCGTGAAGACACCGCCGTCCCTGAGCAGGGCCCCTCCTTTTTCTCTGGCGATGGCGTTGAATAATTTGAGACGGACGACGGTTTCTCCGCCGTCGGCGCCGGCGGCTGCCGAGGAGTGCATGCGGGTCCGCAGGGCGGCGCAGAGACTGTTTTTGCGGAAAATGGCGCCTGCCAGGCCGGGCATGGCGGCCGAGAGCGCCAGCACGTGACAGGGCCTGGACAAGGACCGCTGCAGATCGTCGATAGCGCTGCCGTCGAGGAATATGGTCTGCACCTTTTCATTCAAATAGTTCTGGTCAAAGCCCGGCAGGTCGGAGAGAAAGAGGCCCACCGGCATGCCGATGCTGGCTTTCAAGCTGATTCCCGACTGCAGGAGGGTGGTGAGCCGGCTCACTTCAGCGGGGAGAACAGTGAGCTCTGCGGTGTGTTGACTGACGGTCTGCAACATTTTCGTCTCCAAGATTCATGAATGGCCAGGTCTTTTACGCACGGCCGTCCGCAGCGGAAAAAAAGACCTGAAAACGTTCATTGAATCTTGCATATGGCGCCTTTCGGAAATAGTTTATATTCTTTAGGTATTTTTCACACACATTCTAAGGTATTCGCCTGAAAATAGCAAAAAAAATTGATTTCGCAGTATGCGGCGGCGAATTTACCGGAAGCCAGAATAACCCTGAAGGAGTGCAAATGACAGATTTGACATTGAAATCATTACCAGGTGCGGAGATACGCTCACCGCTGATGCTGGTCGTTATGGATGGCATAGGCCTTGGTGATGAAGGTCCAGACAACGGTGTTCATGTCTCCTACACCCCGGTGCTGGACGGACTGCTCAAGCAGCGGCTGCAGGTGCGGCTCAAGGCGCACGGCCCGGCGGTGGGCTTGCCCACCGATGATGATATGGGCAATTCCGAAGTCGGTCATAATGCTCTTGGAGCCGGACGAATCATCTCTCAAGGCGCCAAGCTGGTCAACGAAGCCATTGCCTCCGGCGATATTTTTTCCGGCGAGGCATGGAAGAAGGTGGAGGAACGGGCCGAGAGCGGAGGCACGGTTCATTTTATCGGTCTGGTTTCAGACGGCAAGGTACACAGCCACATCGACCATCTCTACGCCCTGCTTGACCGTTGTGCCGAGGAAGGCTTCAGCAGGGTCCGTGTTCATGGTCTGCTCGACGGCCGTGATGTCGGCCAGCGAAGCGCCCTTGAGTACTTCGAGCCGCTTGAGGAGAAACTGGAAGCATTGTCCTCGTCGGATAAAGACTATCGAATAGCCTCCGGCGGCGGCAGGATGGTTACCACCATGGACAGGTACAACGCTGACTGGAGTGTGGTAAAAAATGGCTGGGACGCCCATGTTCTCGGCAAAGGCCGGCAGTTTTCCGGGGCGACTGAAGCTATTAAAACCTATTATGAGGAAAATCCCGACACCACCGACCAGTATATGGACAGTTTCGTAGTCGCCGAAGACGGCAAGCCCGTCGGTACCATTGAAGACGGTGATGCCGTCGTCGTCTTCAATTTCCGCGGCGACAGGGCCATAGAAATCTCCATGGCCTTCGAGGAAGAAGATTTCTCCAGGTTTGACAGGCAACGGCACCCCGACGTCTTTTATGCCGGCATGATGGAATATGACGGCGACGCCAAGATTCCCAAGAACTACCTCATCGAACCTCCCGTTATCGGCAGAACCGTCAGCGAGTATCTCTGTGCAACAGGCATTACCTCCTATGCCGTCTCGGAGACGCAGAAGTACGGTCACGTCACTTATTTCTGGAATGGCAACAAAACCGGGTATATCGATAAAAATCTCGAGACGTTTGTGGAAATTCCCTCCGACATTATCAATTTTGACAAACGTCCCTGGATGAAGGCCGATGAAATTACCGATGCCGTCATTGAAGCACTTGACAGCGGCGAGTATCGTTTTCTCCGCCTCAATTTCCCCAATGGCGACATGGTCGGCCACACCGGGGTTGAAGCCGCGGTGCGGATAGCCGTCGAGACCGTTGATCTCTGCCTGTTCAGGCTGGTCAAGGCCATGAAGAAAGCGAGGGGTATTCTCGTGGTGACCGCCGACCATGGTAACGCCGATCGCATGTGGACGGAAAAAAATGGTGAAAAAACCCCCATGGTCGCCCACACCAAGAACCCTGTACCCTTCGTCGTCTGCGATTTCAGCGGCGACGATCATTTCGCCCTGGCGGATATCGACAGTCCCGGGCTGGCGAATGTCGCTTCCACCCTGGTAACTCTTTTGGGGTACAGCCCGCCTTCTGACTACGAGCCGTCGCTCATCCGCAAGGTCTGAGCCCATGATCGAGAAAATCAGCAAGTCCGAAAGGAAGAGGCTCTTTAAACAGGTCGAACAGCTTGCATCTGAGCTGGCGGAATTGAGCGACAACGACTTGAAAAAATTTCCGGGCCAGCAAGACATCAGAGATGAGATCATCGGCTGCCGCCGCCTCAAAGGCGGGGCCAGGAAGCGTCAGATTAAATACCTGGCCAAGGTCCTGCGCCAGTATGAACTCGATGAGATCTATGCCTATATGGACGCCCGAAAGGGCTCGTCACTGAAAGAAAGCAGGATCTTGCACCGGGCGGAGAGACTGCGCGATATCATTATCAACGAGGCCATGGGCCTGCAGGAGGAGTGCCGCGGAAAACAGATTCCCTTCGAACCGGATTATCCGGGCGAGTTGGTGGCCGAAGTTCTCCAGGAGCTGCCCGAACTCGACGAGGCCGACATGCGTCGCTGCGCCTATCAGTACGTGCGTACACGCAACAGGACGCATTTCCGCGAACTCTATCGTATGGTCAGGGCGGCTATTGAAATGCAGGAGAGACGAGCCGAGAGCGGCTGATCATTTCCCAAGCCTCCTCAGCGCATTTCGTTGCTGTCGACGTAGGCGTAGGCGCTGTGCTTGTGGATGGATTCGAAGCTTTCCACGCCAGCGGAAAACCAGGTAATCTCGGGGTGCTCGTAGGCGGAGACGGCCACTTTGCGGACGACGTCCTCAACGAACATCGGGTTGTTGTAGGCCTGCTCGGTCACATACTTTTCATCGGGTCTCTTCAGCAGGGAATAGAGTTCGCATGAGGCGGACTTCTCGATCATTTCGACGAGATCTTCGACCCAGACGAAGGTCTTGAATTTGACGTTGAGGCGAACCTCGGCCCGCTGGTTGTGAGCGCCTGCCTTGCTGATCTCCTTGGAGCAGGGACAGAGGGTGGTTACGGGAACATGGACGGAAAGGATGAAGTCGTTTTTGGCCCCCGAGGTGCCGATGAAGGTACAGCTGTACTCCATGAGCCCTTTGGTTTCCGTGACAGGCGCCTTCTTTTCTATGAAGTAGGGAAAATTCATCTCCAGCTCGGCGCTTTTGGCATCGAGCGCCTGTTTGACGTCTTCGAGAATCTTGGAAAAATTGGTGTAGGTAATGTCTTCGAGGTATTTGTTGAGGATGGTGGTGAAAACGGTGAGGCAGCTTTTTCGCTGGTCGCCGGGCATGTTCACCCTCAGGGTGATGGTGGCGACGGTGTTCTGCAGGCCGCCGTTGCGCTCCCGAACCTTAATGGGAAGCTGAATATCCTTGATACCGACAACCTGTATGTGAGCTGACATAAAACCTGCTGGAAAGTCAAACAAAGAGTGAAGCAAATCTACCCGAGGCATGCCTTGACTTTGCCGATGAAAAAAAGCCTTGGGTGTACATCGCCAAAAAGCGATGCGATACATTCCTGGTTGAAAACGGTCAACGGCGCCTTGATGAATATATGCATATCACTGTGATTCGCGGTCCGCTGCGGCCGTCCGCCGTCGTCTCGACCCGGTGGCCGCACTGCATGCTACACCGTTTCTGTAATATGCTTTGGGCAATGATTCAATAATTATCTCTTTCCGAAGCGGCCTCATTTTCTTTTTTTTGGCGTTTCCAGTGGATTCATTGTAGTCTGTAGGCGCTACCCGTCTGGGGAAGAGCCACCAGTGGAAGATGAAAAATGGACAATAAAGACCAAGGCATACGCATTGATAAATGGCTATGGGCGGCACGCTTTTTCAAAACGCGCTCCCTGGCTTCAAAAGCGGTAAACGGCGGCAAGGTGCACCTCAA
>JBEPWT010000076.1:0-12883 GCA_041642275.1 Desulfopila sp.
CAGATAGGAAACGACGATGAGTACCGGCCATGACAGCATCAGAAACATATCCATTTCACTCTCCTTTGATCAATAATAGTATTTATCGCCGGTAACGTCGTCGATGCCGATCTGGCGAAAATTCATCTTCTTCCAGACATAGGCGATATAGGCCAGAACCACCGGAATGACAAAAGCGACATAGCTCATCACCGTCAGGGTGTAGTGCGACGAGGAGGCGTTGTAGATGGTCAGGCTCGACTGCAGATCGACCTTGGAGGGATAAAAGGCGGTATTGTTATAGCCGGCCAGAAAGAAAACGGTAAGACCGACCAGCACGGTTCCCAGGCCGCCAAACCAGATGCCTCTGGTGCCGGATTTGAGGCTGGTCAACACCACGCCCCAGATAACCAGCAGCAGTCCCGCCAGCAGCATGACCAGAACCCAGGGCATGGCCAGCAGATTGAGCAGGTATTTATGGGCCACCATGGAGACGGTGCCACGGGCGTCGAAACCGTAGCCGTCGACGATGAGCAGGCTGATGAGAACATAGAGCAGAAAGGGCAGGGCGCAGATGAAATTGACCAGACAGGCCCGTCGCAGCCGCTGTTCGAATTCGGGCAGGGAGCTGAAATTGATATTGTTGACCAGATACATGGCCCCCAGCACCCTGGCGTTGAAGACCAGGAAGAGTCCGAGGCTGAGATTGAAAAGGGAGAAGGCGGCCTCCAGTCCGCGCAGCGGGTTGGTCCAGGTCGATTGATTGTAGTCGTTGAGAACGAAATTGGAACCGGTGAAAAAGGTACCCACCGCCGCGCCGATCAATAAAATGCCCACGGAACCGTTTATAAACAGAAAGAGTTCATAGGTCCAGGAGCCGAGGAGATTGCCTTTTTTCCGGCGATATTCGTAACTCACCGCCTGGACGATGAAGGTGAAAAGAATGGCCATCCAGACCCAGTAGGCGCCGCCGAAGCTGGTGGCATAGAAGAGGGGAAAAGCGGCGAAAAGAGCGCCGCCGAAGAGCACCAGCGTCGTAAAGGTGAGCTCCCATTTGATGCCCAGGGAATTTATCACCAGGGATTTCTCCGTGTCATTTTTGGCCACCTGCCAGAGAAGGGTTTGGCCTCCCTGGACAAAGGTGAGAAAGAGAAACAGCGAGCCGATGACCGACACCAGCAGCCACCAGATATGTTGCAGTGTCATGTGATCGAGATTTCCTATCATCATATACCTCCCTCTGGTCCCTTTTTAATGACGCTGAGCATGATCATGATCTCGGCGATCAGCAGCATGGTGAAAATAGCGGCAAACATGAAAAAAGTGGTTTGCACGTTGCCAAGCGATATATTGGTGGCGGCGACGCTCACCGGCATCATGTCCTGGATGATCCAGGGCTGCCGGCCTACCTCGGCTGTTATCCAGCCGGCCTGCGAGGAAATCATGGCCAGGAAGAACGAGAAGAAGCCAATGCCCAGCAGCAGTTTTTTGTCCTGCAGGCTGTCCTTCATGGCATAGTAGAGATAGGCGATGGAGATGAGCAGGAAAAACGCGGCCAGAAAAACCATGATATGAAAGGAGTAGAAGGTCGCGGCCACCGGCGGTACCGCCTCCACCGGATCATCGAGATAGCCATAGCCGATGTAGCTCTTGTTGACGTTGAACCTGGTCAGATAGAGATCCGCCTCCTCGGCGCTGTTCTCTTTCATGGCCGTTTTATAGGCCGCCAGATCTTCTATGGCCTGTTTGCCCCGCTTCATCTTGGCATCGACGCCTATGACCTTTTCCGCCTCGTTGCCCCAGAGCAGATCCTCTATGCCGGGAATGAAGGCATTGGCATCATGGGTGGCCAAAAGAGACAGCAACGAGGGTATCTTAATTTCGAAGAGGAAGGGATCGGCATCATCGCCGGGCTGCTTGTCATGATTGAGAACACCGACGGCGACGATGCCGGCGCCCCGTTCACCTTTGTACAGTCCTTCATAGGCGGCAAGCTTCATCGGCTGGGTCTCGAAGTTGACCACCGCCGAAGAATCACCGGTCACCGCCGTCATGCCGGTGGAAAACAGCGCGAATACCGAGGCGATGATGATCGATTTTTTGGCCATTTCCTGGTGCCGCCCCTTGAGCAGGTACCAGGAAGCTATGGTAATGACGAACATGGAGGCGACGATGAAAGAGGAAACGGTGGTATGGGTGAATTTGGCAATGGCCACCGGCGAGAAGAGAATCTCCCAGAAGTTCTGCATCTCGAACCTGGCCAGGTCGGCATTGAAGTCCATGCCCACCGGATACTGCATCCAGCCGTTGGCCACCAGTATCCACAGCGCCGACATATTGGCGCCGATGGCCACCATCCAGGTGGAAAAGAGGTGGAATCTTTTGGTAACCCGTTCCCAGCCAAAAAACATGACGGCAAAGAAGGTGGCTTCGAGAAAGAAGGCGACAATGCCCTCCACGGCCAGGGGCGCCCCGAAAATATCGCCGACCATCCAGGAATAGTTGGCCCAGTTGGTGCCGAACTGGAATTCGAGAATGATGCCGGTGGCAATGCCGATGGCGAAGTTGATGGCGAACAGCTTCATCCAGAACTGGGTTATGCGCTTCCACTCTTCGCTGCCGGTGCGGAAGTAAATCGTATGCATAAAGGCGCAGAGAAACGACAGTCCCAGCGTCAGGGGCACGAACACCCAGTGATACATGGCGGTCAATGTAAACTGGGCCCTGGCCCAGTTCACCATGCTCAGATCAATCGCATCCATCTATTTTCCTCCTTTGTTCCTCATTTGATCGCTCAATACATAGTATTACCCACAGAATTTATCCCGAAGTCATCCGCCACCGCCGCCGGCCGAGATGGACCGCTGGCCGGGGGAATGACGTCGATCAGTATAAATTGAGGCCCAGAGCAATGTCAATAATAATAATCATTCGTATTTAAAAATATTTCCCACGAACTCCCAGTACCCGGCTATGGCCATGTCAACCGTTATCATTGAAAAAGCTCTCCGTGAAGATGCGTGATCGCTGAAAACGGTCGTCTATTATCTTCATGGCCTCAGCCACCATTTTGCCGTTGCCGCAGAGATAAAAAGTGTATTGCCCGGGGACAAGCTCCTGCAGGAGATAATCGGTGACCCGACCGGCGTAGAGAGTGCTTTCAGCCGCCGCTGCTTCCTCCAGGCGGGAGAGGCAGCCGACATAGCATGCGGCGGTTTTTTCGAAAAGAGGCCGGTAATACAACTCCGAAGCAGCGGCAGCGCCGTGGAGCAATATGAAGTCGCGGATTCCCGATCTGGCAAAAGAGACATAGGGAGCCACGCCTGTTCCCGTGGCCACGAAAACGGACCTGCCCGGCCGGTGGAGAAAGTAGCCGTAAGGGGCGGAAAATACAACAACATCTCCCGCCCGCAATGCCGCCAGCCTGGAAGACACCTTGCCTTTGGCCAGATAGCGGATGCAAAGCGACAGATGTTTGTCCCCGGGGGCACTGACAATGGTGTATTCTCTTGTCGTACCGGCGATATACACCTCGACCTTCTGGCCGGGAAGAAAATCAAAGCCTGCCGGTTTGACCAGCTCCAGCTCGAAGGCCCTGTCGCTGAGCCAGCGCTTGGCGGCAACCACGGTCTCGCAGGCACCCGAAGACTGCCCATACTTATCCATGCCAGTGTTTTTCGGCTGTGCCTGTCATTGTATTGAGGTATCGGCCAAGGACAAAAAAATAGTCGGAGAGGCGATTGATATAGCCCAGAACCGCTTCACCATGGTGACCGCCTTCTGTTTCGACGCAGGTAAGAATATCACGCTCGGCCCGACGGCACACGGCTCTGCTCACCTGCGCCCAGGCGGCGGCGGGATGACCGCCGGGAAGGATAAAGGAATGGAGTTCCTCGAGTTCCGCCTCCATGGCATCAATCCGGCTCTCCAGCCCCGCAGTCGCTTCTTCTCCGGCGAAGGGCTGCAGCAACCCTATATCGGGGGAGCTTGCAGAGGTGGCAAGTATCGCCCCCACCTTGAAGAGGACAGCCTGTATTTCCTCCAGGGTCGAAACGAGCTCCTGCCGGCCATCACATTGCGGCAGAGCCGCGATCACCACACCGACAAAAGAGCAGAGTTCATCAATGGTTCCGTAGGCGGATACCCTGGAGGCGTTCTTCTTCAGCCTCTCACCCGAAAAAAGGCTGGTCCTGCCCTTGTCGCCGGTACCGGTATAGATCTTCATAGCCCCCCTGGCCGCTTAGAATTACTGAGTTTTCCGACAGCCTTCAAAGTATACCCTTTTTTCCCGGCAAATAAAAAGGGCCATGACAAAGATTTTTCTTCCGCCGCAAGGAGTGCAGCAGCAGGGCCAAAGAGATAAAAATTTACATTATCCTTAATGTACAGCAATCTTTTTTGAGACAGGGAACTCTTTTCCCGGGACGCCATAAACCCGTCCCGGAGGACCCCACTGCAGCCGTTCTGGCTGCAAACAGCCGTGAAAAGAGCCCCATGTCTCCTTGGAGATGGATACGCTGAGTTTCAAGGGTAATCAGAAAAAATTATGAAGACACGGGAGTAACAGGAGGCAGCTGAGCTTGTCAGCGCCGGATGCCGTGGTCGAAAATATAGTCGTTATCGGCGGCAAAGCTGTGACAGCCGATGCACTCCTTGACCTTGCCCGCCTCCTCGACTCTTCCTTCGGCGGAATATTTGGCCCAGAACCAGTCGCCGGCAGCACCGTTATAATCCTCGAGTTTATACATCACCGTCACCCCCTGCAGGATCTTATCGGCACTGAGATTCTCCTTGACGAAGATAGTGCCGGAATCTGCGGTCGCCGGCCCGGCGGCCTCCGGCGCATCATTGACGTAGATCCTGTAATACGGAGCGTAGGGCGCACCGTTGTCTTTCCCTGATACGTGATCGGCGAAGTGGTGCCAATGGCTGTAGGGCGACTCTACGGTTATTCGCTTCCACAACTTCTCGGCCTGGGTATCGGTTATTGCCGCAAAGAGCAGGGTTGCGGTTATTCCGCCAGTAAGTACCAGTACGGAGAATAGCAGCAAACGCTTCATGGTGTTCTCCCCTTGTCCGGCCGTCGGTCCGCCGTCTCCGCCTGCCGTGTCGCGGCAGGCCCGAAGAAGCTGTCCCGGCAACCAGCACTGTCCAGGATATCCAGGCACAAAAGCCCAAAAACATCTGCCAGAGATGCCATACCAAAGAAAACAGACCTCGGTGTTGAAACACAGAGGCTCCCCTGAAGTGTTGACCTCAACAATTGTGAAAGGTAATGGTGTAATTGTCAAGGAAATTGAATAATTAATAAACGGATTAAATTGTTGACAAACCGGGAGGTGTTTCCACTCAAATCAGGCGGAATGCGCGATCGTCTCTTCGTTCCAGCCCTCGGAAAAACCCAGCTGAGCTATGATTTTCCGGCTCGATTTCCCGGCGGAAGAAGAGGCTGTGCCAACGTGGTGATGTCCGGTTTCAAACGGTGGTGTCGGCGTTGTTGCCGTCGATGGTCCGGCGAATGATCTTTGAGAGTTCCTCAAGGGCCAGAGGTTTGTAGGCGAGGTTGCGGATACCGATTGTCTTAACGCTTTCCACTGAAATATTCGGACTGTAGCCGGTGCAGAGGATGACAGGCATCTCCGGTTTGAGCGAGAGAATCCTTCTGGCGAGGTCCATGCCGGTCAGGCCCGGCATGGTCTGGTCCGTTACCACCAGGTCGATCTCATCGGCATGATCACAGAAATACTCGAGCGCCCCCTGGCTGCTGTTCATGGCAGTAACTCTATAGCCGATCAGTTCCAGCATGTTCTTCTCCATTTCCAGCAGCATTTTTTCATCGTCAACAAGAAGAATATGCTCACTGCCGTAGGCGAGAGTTTCAAAGATTTCCTCCTGCTGGACGGTGCTGTTTTCGGCAAGGGGCAGATAGACATGAAAGACGGTTCCTCCCGCCCGCGACTCGACGCGGACGGCCCCGCCATGCCCTTTGACGATGCCGTGGACAATGGCCAGCCCCATACCGGTCCCCTTGCCTTTTTCCTTGGTGGTGAAATAGGGATCGAATATCTTTTCCATATGCTCCTGGTCGATTCCGCTGCCGCTGTCGCCAACGGAGAGGTGAGCATAATTTCCCGGTCTTCCCTCGAGTTCGCTGAAAAGACCGGGACCTTCGAGCCGCTCTTCCCTGAGCCTGATGGTGAGTTTTCCGCCGCAGCTCTCCATGGCGTGAAAAGCATTGGTACAGAGGTTCATGATTATCTGGTGGTACTGGGTCGGATCGGCGAGGATGGCGCCGCAGTCGCCATCAATGTCATGATCTATGTCGATGGTGGTGGGAATAGAGGAGCGCAGCAGTGTGACCGACTCGAGAATAATTTTCGAAGGCTGCACCACGACTTTTTCGATTTCCGCCTGGCGGGAGAAGGAGAGAATCTGCGTGACCAGGTCTTTGGCCTTGTCGCCGGCTTCGCGTATGCGCTGTATGAACAGGCGCAATGGCGATTCCGGTGTACAGTTTTTTTCGGCAAGATCGGCGTTGCCGATTATTACGCTGAGTACATTGTTGAAATCATGAGCTATCCCTCCGGCCAGGGCGCCAAGTGCCTCCATTTTCTGGGCCTGCTGCAAAAGCAGCTCCAGGCTATGCTTCTCGCTTTCCGCCCGTACCCGCGAGGTGATGTCATGGCCCTGGAAAGTGATATAGACCACCCTGCCGTTCTCGTCTATGACCGGCGATACGCTGCGGCTGAGAAAGCGGATTCGGCCGTCGACATCGGTAAATCTGGCTTCATCGCATATGGGTTGGCCCGCCGCCGCCCGGCCAATGACCTCCTGCAGGCGCCGGTTTTCTTCATGCTGGCCTATCCAGCAGATATTCCACAGGAATTGGCCGACAATCTCGCCACTGTAATCGCCACACAGTTTTTTGGCCAGTTCGTTGAGTTCAATGACCTTTCCCTGCGGATCGAGAATGGCCATGAATTGGAAAGACTGCTCAAAAGCGGTGCGAAAACGTACCTCGCTGTCGGCCAGCGCTTTTTGCTGCAGCGAAATACGTCTGTTTGCCAGCTCCAGCTGCGCCGCTTTCTCGCTGAGACAGTTTTTCTGTCTATGCAGTTCAAGAAAAACGGCAACCTTTTTTTTCAAAACCTCGGGATCAACGGGTTTGGAGAGGTAGTCGACGGCCCCGGAGACGTATCCCTTGAAGATATGCCTCTCCTCCCGGTTCACCGCCGTTATGAAGATAATGGGAATCTGTTTGTCTTCCAGGCGCCGGCGTATCAGTTCCGCCGTCTCGTAGCCATCGAGACCGGGCATTCTCACATCCATGAGAATAAGAGCGAACTCATTCTCCGCCAACAGCTCGAGCGCCTCCTCTCCCGACAGGGCCCGTATCAGATTGACATCGAGGTCCTCCAGTATCATCTCGAGAGCCAGCAGGTTTTCGGCCTTGTCGTCTACTCCCAGAATGTTGCTTGTCCTCTTTTGCATACTGTCTCTGCTCTTTCTCCTTGGGATAAAACACGCAGCACTCGTTTTTTATAATAGAAACCATGATTAAATGCCCGATAAAAATATAATAATTTTCTATTTTCCCCTAACATGATCAGACAGTTTTGAGCGGCGGCGACATCCCGGCGACCGCACGCAGCCCTGAGCCGTCTCTTTCCTGCCGCCGAGCCGACGGACAGCAGCATGAACAGGGCCTGCAGAAGGACAGGCCCCGGCGAGCAACGAGGTCTCACCGGCGCCCTCCGGCCCCTGGCGCCCGCTAGTACTGAAACTGCCGGCAGTTAGGAGAAAAATCTGCAGAGAGGCTTCAGAAAGGCCAGAACATGGGAATAAAAAACATGCCGGCGACGATGACGAAGATATTCAAGGGAATTCCCAGGCGGAAAAAATCCTTGAAACTGTAGCCCCCGGGACCGAAGACCATGAGATTGGTCTGATATCCCATGGGTGTTGCAAAACAGGCACTGGCACCAAAACATACGCCGATGATGAAGGGTTTGGGATCCACCCCTATTCCCACAGCGGTGGAAATGGCGATTGGCAAAAGCAGTACGGCAGTGGCGTTATTGCTCAGAATCTGGGTGCTTATACTGGTGAAGGCTATCATCGCCCCGAGAACTATGGTCGGCGAGAAGGAGGAAAACAGGCTGAGGAAGGCCTCGGCGTAAAGCTCACTGGCCCCGGTTTTCTGCATGGCCGCGCCCAGGGCTATGGTACCGGCGATCAGCAGCAGAACGTCGCCCTGCAGGGCGCGGTAGGCATCGCGCATCTGGATGCAGCCGGTGATGATCATCAGGAAGGCGGCCGTCAGGGCACAGGTCATGATATCGGCGATGCCGGTGGCGGCCGTTATGATCATACCGGCGAAATTGATGACCGACCATGCCGCCTTCCGCTTGTGCAGGATTTCCTCATAGACATCCTCAATAACTATATAATCCATCTGCGAGCGGATGGACTCGAGCTTGGAATCGGGACACCATATCAGCAAAATGTCGCCAACCTTCAGACGAACGTCGTGAATCTGTTTCTCCGACATATGCAGATTGGTGCGTTTGACGGCGATAATATTGACTTCGGGATCTTTGGCCAGCTCGGTATTGCTCAACCGCCGGCCCAGCAGGGAAGAGTTGGGGGAGATGATCAACTCGACGACGATGGGCGCATCCTTCTGCGCCCCCATGGTCAACCCGGCTTCGCTGCCGGGCAGTTCCGCCTGCTCCTCCTGGAGTATGGCCACCAGATCGTTGAGCGAACCCTTGACCAGCAGAATGTCGCCAACCGACATGATGACATGATCTCTTCCGGGCCGATAGATACGCGAGTCGCTGACGACTTCGACGACATCGATGCCGGCGTACTTTTCCTCGAAAAACGCCATGGGGTCCTTGCCGATGAGCTTGCTGCCCTTGGAAATCTTCAGCTCCGCCAGATATTTTCGATGCTCGCTGTCCTGCAGCTGACAGATGGGATTTGCCAGATCCGGCAGGATGCGCGGGGCGGCGACAAGAAGGAAAAGGATGCCGATCACGGCGATGGGAGCGCCGAGTATTCCCAGCTCGAACATGGAAATGGCTCCATAACCGTAATCGTTGCTGAGATCGCTGATGATGATATTGGTGGAGGTGCCTATCAGGGTACAGGTCCCGGCGAGAATGGAGGCGTAGGAAACCGGAATGAGAAACCGCGAGGGGCTCAAACCGAGATCGCAGCACATGCTCATCACCACCGGGATAAAGAGAATGACCACCGGGGTGTTGTTCATGAAGGCCGAAGCCACGGCGACGGTGAAGAGGATGAGGGCCAGGGCCATGTTAAGATTGGCCCGGGCCACCCGGACAATGCGCCGGCCGATGAATTCGACGCCGCCGGTGCGCATCATGCCCTTGCTGACGACGAACATGGCGGCAACGGTGATGACGGCCGGGTTGGCGAACCCCTGCACCGCCTCCTTCGGGGTCAGCAGATTGGTGACCACCAGCAGAACCATGATACACACGGCGGTGAGATCGATCGATATTTTCTCCGTTATCAGCAGAAAAAGGGTCAGCAGCAGAATGGCGGAGATTACCAGGATATCGATATCCATAGGGTCCCGTAAGAGAAAAGGGCATTACACGTGCACTCAGGAGCGCGGCCACGGCCTTCCCTCAACTATTTATCAGATAAGGATATTTTACAAGCGCTATTTGAATTTTACCCCTGGCTGCCCCAGGGTTGGAAAAGGCGGCGGCGGGGCTGTTTCTTCACGGAAAATTCGGTTTTTCTTTGACACGGCAAGCGCTATTACGTATATGATGCCTTGTATATGTTTTGGCAACAGAGCGATTTCCTTGCCGCCCCGTTGCGGCTGGAATCTGACGATTCTTTCCCCCATGTATATCAGACGAGGAGAAAACAATGCGCGTTATCAAGATCTTGCTTATTGCGGCGCTGGCGGTCGGCTTCTGCACCACCGCATCGGCCAAGGAAATGAAGGTTGGTTTCGTCTATGTGTCGCCCATCGGCGACGCCGGCTGGTCCTATGCCCACGACGTCGGCCGCCAGGCGGTTGAAGAGCTCGAGGGAGTAACCACCTCCTATGTCGAATCCGTGCCCGAAGGTCCCGACGCCGAGCGCGTCATCCAGAACATGGCCCGCAAGGACTTCGACCTCATCTTCGCCACCAGCTTCGGCTATATGGATCCCATGCTCAAGGTGGCCAAGCAGTTTCCCGAGACCGTTTTCATGCACTGTTCGGGCTTCAAGACCGCCGAGAACATGGGCAACTATTTCGGCAGGATGTACCAGGCACGCTATCTCTCCGGCATGGTCGCCGGTGCCATGACCAAATCCAATATCATCGGCTATGCCGCCGCCTTTCCCATCCCCGAGGTTATCCGCGGCATCAACGCCTTCACTCTGGGTGCGCGGGCGGTCAACGAGGAAGCAAACGTGCGGGTCGTCTGGACCAAAACCTGGTATGACCCGGCAACGGAAAAAGAGGCGGCCAAATCCCTGCTCGATGTCGGCGCCGACGTCATCGCCCAGCATCAGGACTCTCCCGGACCACAGGAAGCGGCCGAGGAAAAAGGCGCCTACTCCATCGGCTACAACACCGACATGTCGGCTTTCGCCCCCAAGGCCCATCTGACCGCACCGGTATGGAACTGGGGCCCCTACTACAAGAAGGTTGTAAAAGATGTCCAGAATGGCACCTGGGAGTCGGCCTCGGTCTGGCCCGGTATGGAAACAGGCATCATCGATCTCGCCCCCTTCGGCCCCATGGTGCCCACAGAGGTACAGGAGATGGTGCTGGCCAAGAAAGCTGAAATCGTCGCCGGTGAGGCCAAGGTGTTCGCCGGCCCGATCAAGGACCAGCAGGGCAATGTCAAGATAGACGACGGCAGCGTCGCCGACGATCCCACCCTGCTCGGCATGACCTGGTTCGTCGAGGGCGTGACAGGGACGACCGAATAATATTCACTGCTGCAGATGCTGCAACTGACCATCACCAAAAGACAGGAGCCCCTTGGCTGGAGCTCCTGTCTTGTCGTCTTCGGGGCCGTCGCCCTTTCGCTTTTTTTCAGCGCGCTGCTGCTTGGACTGCGAGGCACTCCCCCCCTCGAAGGACTTATCGTGCTCTTCCAGGGCGCCTTCGGCTCCCGCTGGGCGATCGAGGACTGTCTCATCAAGGCCATTCCCATCTTTCTCTGCTCCCTGGGGGTGGCCATTGCCTTTCGTCTGCAGATCTGGAATATAGGAGCCGAAGGTCAATTCTGCCTCGGCGCCATCGGCGCCACCTGGATGGCGCTCAGCTTTCCCTCTCTGCCCTTCTGGCTGCTGCTGCCGCTGATGATCGTCATGGCCGTTCTTGCCGGCGGACTGTGGGGCCTGATCCCGGCAGTGCTGCGTCAGAAGATGCACACCAACGAGATTATCGTCAGCCTGATGTTGAACTATGTCGCCATACTCATTCTCGATTATCTGGTATACGGCCTCTGGAAGGATCCCACCAGTTTCGGCTTTCCCATGACCCCGGAGTTCAGCGAAGGCGCCATCGTCGGCAAAATAGGCTCCACCAGCGTCAACTGGGGACTTTTCCACTGTATCGTCCTGGCCGCGGTCTTCTGGATCTTTTTCCGCTTCACCAAACTGGGATACGAACTCAAGGCCAGCGGCGACAGCGTCCGGGCCGCCAAATATGCCGGCATGCCCTATGACCGCCTGGTCTTTCTGGTGATGGTGCTCAGCGGCGCCCTGGCCGGATGGGCCGGCTTTCTCGAGGCCTCGGCCACCATCAACAGACTGCAGCCCTCCATCATGGTGGGCTACGGCTATACCGCCATCGTCGTCGCCTGGCTGGCAAGCCTCAACCCCCTCTATATCGGCATCGCCTCCTTCCTGCTTGCCGGTCTGCGGGTGGGCGTCGAGAATCTGCAGCTGGATTTGCAGGTACCCGCCGCCTTCGGCGGCATACTGGAAGGGCTCATTCTTCTCACCGTGCTGGCGGGAGGATTTTTCATCCACTACCGTTTTCAGCTGCGAGGGACCAAGCGATGATGGAGTTGGCCATTCCGCTGCTGGCGGCCACGGTGCAGTCGGGCACTCCCCTCCTCTATGCGACGCTGGGAGAAATCATCACCGAAAAATCCGGAGTTCTCAACCTCGGCGTCGAAGGCATCATGATCGTCGGCGCTCTGACCGGTTTCGTGGTGGCCAAGGTAAGCGGCGACCCGGTTCTGGCCTTTTTCGTTGCCGGACTCGCCGGTCTTGCCGCCGCCTCCATTCATGGTTTCGTCTGTCTGATTTTCCAGGGCAATCAGGTGGTCTCGGGTCTGGCGCTGACCATTCTCGGCACCGGTTTCGCCAATTATCTCGGCACCTCCATGGTGGGCCAGTCGGCGCCGGGCTTTTCGCCGGTAGCCCTGCCCTATCTCTCGCAGATTCCCTTTTTGGGCCCGGTGTTTTTCCAGCAGGACCCGCTGGTCTACATGTCCTATCTGCTGCCGCCTCTTGTCTGGCTCTATTTCTTTTTCACCAGCCACGGCCTCAGTCTTCGCGCCGTCGGTGAAAATCCGGCCGCCGCCAAGGCCGCGGGACTCAGCGTCATCCTCTACCGCTGGACAGGCATTCTCGCCGGCGGATTTCTGATGGGCCTCGGCGGCGCCTACCTGTCGCTGGCCTATACCCATCTGTGGACCAACAACATGACGGCCGGCCGCGGCTGGATAGCCGTGGCCCTGGTTATTTTCGCCTTCTGGAGGCCGGGACGGGCGGTTTTCGGCGCCTATCTCTTCGGCGGCATCATGTCGCTGCAGCTGCGGCTCCAGGCAGCAGGAACGGCCCTGCCTTCTTCGCTTTTGCTGATGCTGCCCTATCTGCTCACCATTATCGTTTTGGTATTCTCCTC
>JBEPWT010000077.1:0-12819 GCA_041642275.1 Desulfopila sp.
GGCGGCGCAGTTGAATGTCATGTTCAGGGGGGTGTTGCCCATCAAGGCGGCGAATTCGGCCACCCGTTGACGGTTGAAGGTGAACTGGTCGTCGTAGAAATTGATATGACGGATGCCGAAGCGCTGGTGCAGGTAGGAGAGATGCTCATACAGATACTCGGCTGAATTATAGCGGAAGCTGCGCCGGAAGACCGAACGGTCGCAATAGCTGCAGGAGTAGGGACAGCCTCTGCTGGATATGCAGCTGGCATTGGGTGCGCGGGGGTAGTTGAAAATAGGCAGCTTGTAGGCCTGCGGATAGCCGGCCAGCTTTTCATAGGCCGGAAAGGGCAGGGAGTCGAGTTCCATGAGCTGCTTGCGGTATCCGCTGAAGACGACCGAGCCGTCGGACTGCCGGTAGACCAGGCTTTCCACCTCGGCATAACTGCTGAAATCGCCTGAGAGCAGCTGCCGCAGGGTTTCTTCGCCTTCGCCGACGATGACGAAGTCGATGATCTCATGGTTGCGCAGGGCCTCCTCTTTCACAGCGGAGACGTGTACGCCGCCGAAGATGATTTTGACCGCCGGATCCGTCCGCTTGGCTGCCCGGGCGAGGCGGATGCCGTCGAAAAAGCTGGAGGTCGTACAGGAGAAAGCGAGGGAGGCCGGCCTGTGGCGCTGCAGGTAGTCGGTGATCAGCCGGTCGGAATCGGGATGGGCGAAACAGTCGATGATGTCGCAGCCGATGCCATGCTTTTCCAGGTAGGCGGCAATGCTTGCCAGACCGAGGGGCGGCATGATGTTGGCCATGCGGGAGATATCGCCTGCGGCTTTTTTGGCACTGTATCCCAGGGGGTGGACAAAAAGTACTTCTTTCCGCTGCGGGGTGTTCATAGGAGCTGTTCCTGGAGTAGAGGTGATTGGAGGGTTTTTTACCGCATGTGCGAAGAAAATACATCCGCTTCCGGGGGAAGGAAAGCTTTTTTCCTGTTTCAAGAAGAAGAGATATCAGTCTCGCCGGCTCCGGCCTTTGCAGGGGCTCTCCCACTTAGCCGGGGGGAAGACCCACGGTGGACAACCAGGACATCAGGGTGCTGCCGCACCACCGGGGATCGTCGGTGGTCAGATCGTGGCCGGCCTCGGCATGGCAAATACGCCGGCAGGCCCAGGCATCGCCAATTATTTCCGAGCACCGAGGATCGCAGAGCCGGTCTTTGGTGCTGCAGAGCACAAGTGTCGGCACGCCGGGGGCGGGCGGCAGGGAAAAGACGGCGGCAGCATAGAGCTGACGCAGTTTGTTGAGGCTTGACATCGGAGCGGATCTGGCGATGTCGCTCCACTGCCGGGCGATCTCATCGGTATCGGCGAGGTTGCAGATAAGGTTTGCCAGACGCCTCTCCCGGCCTTCGACATCGCCGCTGAACAGGGTGGAGAAAAGGATGCGCATGGCCGCGGGCGATAGCCTTTTATAAAAGGGGCAGTCCCTGCTGCTGGCGTTGGCGAGTACAGCGGCCTGGAAATCCTCTGGGCAGGCATCGAGCCAGGAGGCGGCAATCATACCGCCGAAGGAAAGGCCGAAAAGGATATTGGTATCCTGGGACCGCCGCTGCTGCAGATACTGTTCGCGTATTCTCTTGACATACTCGCCGGCGGCCAGCGGCGCCCTGCTGTTGCGCAAGCTGCCGGCACCCGGGATTTCCAGCGGCACCGCCCGGATTCTCTCGCCGCTGTTTTCCAGCACTTCCGGGAAGTCGCCCCAATGGCGTATCTCGCGAGCCAAACCGCGCAGAAGAAAAAAGGTTGTTGTGCCCGTCTGCTCCGTCATCACCTAGGTCCCTCTTTCCACCTCGAGTTGCGCAAAAGCCGGACGGTGCTCACAGCTCCCTGGCCCGTGACCTTGCCCGGCATAAAAAACTCAGGTTGTTCTCTCTCAAATCAAGGCATTCTCCTTTCCCGAGTCCATGGCGAAAACACACAGGGTTCCGGCCTGCTCGGCAAGGGAACGCATCGTCTCGAAATCGGTGTCCGGCTTCATGCTGAACAAGGTAACGGTAATCCCGGAGCCGTACTCGAGGTCAAAGATAGTCTCGTCGGTCCTGGCATGGAACCGCACGTTGGGAATTCTGCCCAGCTCGGCGACCGTCCGGAGGTAGTCCAGCGCCTCTTTCTTTTCGTTCTCGTCATCGATTACGGCTGTCAGCACCAGGTCGACCTGGCGGTTTTGCTTCAGCTTGTAGGCGGTGAGCAGTGCCAAATCCGATGCGCCGAGATCGAGCCCTATTTTCCAGCCATCCTTGGGCCTGCGCAAAACCAGGTGCAGCAGGCCTCGCTGATCCATATCTTCGGAACCGCCATGAACCAGCACCAGACCGAGGCCGTACTGCCGGGTGTCGCCAATGATGCGGCGGATATCCTCCTGGGAGTTCTGGTCCTCTAGAAAGCGCATGACAATGACGCTGGACCGGAAGAATGCCCCGCCCAGCGCCTCGATGCCGGCGGCCAGGTTTTCGCTGAATGTGGCGGAATCTATTATGGTCCAGTTCGAAAATATATCGTCCTCCTGGAAATTACTGGAAAGCTGTTCCAGCCCTCGGCTGATCTCTTCGGCGTCTTTTTTTCCGGTGAGGCCGAGCATGCGGACGAAACCCCTGGGAGCGGCAAAATCGTGAAGCAGGGGGTAGAGCTCTTCGGCTTGAGCGGGATTCTGTACGGGAACGAGAAGATTGGCTTTCCAGGTCTTGGCCCTGGGGCCGGCAAGACTCTCGATTTTCTTGGCAGCCCATTCGGCCAGGGCTGCAAAAAGGCCGCTGCGGACATCGCCGAACGGTGCCTTGAGGTGCCGGCGGAGGAGATAGGCGTGCAGAAACAGCACCACCACCACCGCCACCCCGCCGAAGGCCGGGTTGATAACGAACATGACAAACACGCAGCCAATGGCTCCCAGGAGTGCCAAAGCCTTGGAAATGTACAGGGGAATGCCGATGCTGCCCCCCACCTCGAGCCCGAGGGACTGGGAGATGATCGAAAAGGCACCGCCGGCGCCGATACGGATGTTCGTGACGATGGAGGAGAGTGAAAATGCCGTAAAGGCGGTGATGGCAAAGGCCAGAAGAATGATGAGCCATGCCCCGAGAAGGCCGGCGTTGCCGACGACCCAGCCTTGCCGCAGGAACATGATCACCCCGAGGATGGTCAGAAGAGTGGGGGTGAATACGCCGCTGAAGGTGCCGAAAAGCTTCCTGGGGCGTCTGGAGCCGACGACCTTTTCCTCCACCTCCGCCCTGACTGCTGCCGTTGCGCTTCGGGACTGTTCCAGATTTTGTTCTTCAGGCATGTCTGTACTCCGGAAACCAATGCAGGCAAACGGGTACCTGATTATTACCCCTAATGTTCAGCAACTCTTTTTGAGACAGGGAACTCTTTTCCCGGGACGCCGTAAACCCGTCCCTGGGGGCTTGACTGCAGCCGTCCTGGCTGCAGACACCCGTGAAAAGAGCCCCCTGTCTCTTCGGAATTGGGATACGCTGAGTTTCAGGGGTAATCAGGAACCTGTATTATCAGGCCATTAGCGAAAACACCTTTGAAATCGAGGATCATTTTCAGGAGCATTCGCCGGGTTTTCCAGGTATTTTGCCCTCCAGCCGTGCATGCCGCAGTTTGCCCCTTCACGATCCTGTGCCGGCGCTTCTCTTTCGACTCATATAAACATGCCGCCGGTGAAAGGCAAGTCGGGCACCTCATGCCTGGAGGTGAAAAAGCCGCCTTCCACCCGTTGATATACTTTGTGTTTTGTGAAATATCCGGAAGCAGTTTGCTCCTGAGATGCATTGCCGCTGACGGTCGGTTTATGATCATGTGTGCGGACCAGGCCCAAACCAGCGGAGGGGAGGGGGCTGTACTGGGGGCTGGCTTACATTACCATTCCCATTACGGCCAGCGCCATGGAGAGAAGAACACAGACCGTTAGAAAACAGCCGTCTCGCCGATCGAAGCGGAAGGGATAGAGCGAGACCAGCCTGCCGCTGAACCCGCGCAGCAGCATGGCCTGGTGGACGCGCTGCGATCTGTTGTAGCTTTTTACCATGGTCATGCCGAAGAGATAGGCGAAGGTGCGGTAGGTATGCATGGTGGTCGCCGGCGAAAAGGAGCGCATTCTCGCAGCTCTATACAGTCGCATGTATTCCTGGTGGATGACGAAGACATAGCGGTAGGAATAGAGCAGAATAAAGCAGATTTTTTTGGGAAAGCGCATGCGGTCCAGGGCGCTGCCCAGCTCGGCAATGGTCGAAGTGGTGAGCAGGGCGAGAATGGCTGCAATAATGATATTGGTTTTCAGGGTGATCAACGCCGCCAGGCGAATACCGCCGCCGCTGAGGGCCAGCGAGCCGAGGTGAACGGTCTCCTCCCCGCCGTAGGTAAGCGGCAGGCTGATCCATAGAAAAAGAGTGAAGCCGTTGACCAGCAGCAGCCTTCTGCCCAAGGCCGCCCAGGGGAGGCGGGCGGCCAGAAGGAGCAGGAAGGAGCAGACCGAAGCCGCCAGCAGGGGAGGAAACGACTGCAGCAGGGCAACAACGGCGGTGAAGCAGCTCATGGCCACGATCTTGCCGCGCGGATCCCGGCGATGCAGGAAGGAATCGCCTTGGGCGAAAGTTTCTTCAATCATGGCCGTTCGGAGGGAGTTTTGAGGGAGTGTTTGATCATGGCAGAGGATCGAGGTAGATCCACAGGACGGCGCCGAGTTCGACGCCTTTTTCGACCTGCTCGGGCCCGGTCATGGTGTAATCGGCTTCGCTCAAGGCCGAAAATCCCCACCAGCCCGAGAGCGGACAGGCGAAGGTGAAGACGCCGTTGTCATCGGCCTTGACCACCTGGGTGATATGGTAGTCGCTGGGCGAGTCGGCACCGGTGCCGTCGCTATAGTATTCGACCTCCACTTCCGCGCCGGCAGCAGGCGTGCCGCCTATGAGCACCCGGCCGCTGAAGGCGTTGCCCTGGTAATTGCCGTAGGGCCGCAGCAGGGGAACTATCTCCGTGGGCAGCCCCGCCGGCGCGTCCCAGCCCTGGTCGGCGCCGAAGGCGGCGACGATGGTTTTGGTGTAATGGATGATAAAGAGATCTTCGGCCGGCTCCCAGTAGGGAGTCGGCTCCATGACGTACTGATAAACTCCGGGCCGTTGGATGGTGTGGCTCGTTTTCCAGCCGGCGTGGCCCATGACCTCGGCCTCGGTGAGCTGATCGACCAGACTTTGGCTTTGGCCGTCGCTGACGACATAGAATCGCTCCGGTTTGGTCAAATCCATACCGATACCCTCGAAGGGATGAGAAAACGACAGGGTAAGACCGACCTCCCTGTTATCCTGGGTGGCGATATTGGTCGAAGGTATGACCATGCCGAAGTGAGCCGACACAGGCGAGCTGATCGATATCAGGGCGGCGGCAACCAGTGTCTGTTGGAAAATACGTTTCATCGATTATCTCCTTTTCTTTTGGTTTGAAAATAGGCGGCGATGCCGGCAAGTCCGATGATGTAGCCGATGCCGCCGAAAATGTCCTGCAGGGTTATGGAGCGCTGCTGCTCTGCGGCGAGCATGCGTTTTACCGGGGCGAGTTCGGCTGCCACGCTTTTTTGGACAATCTCTTCGATGTCCGCATAATCAAGGACGGGCTGCTTCTTGTTCTCAGCTGCTGTCTGGGTTTTACCCGGAAGTCCCGGAGCTGCCGCCCCGTCAGCTGGGCTGTCGGGGACGTGACCACGGTTTTTTCCCTGGTAATCGTCGGCCGTCAGCAGCCAGCTGCCCCGGTGGCCTTCGCCGGCGTCGGCGATGATGGTGAGATCGCTTCCCTTTTCTTTGGCCATTGCCGGCAGCGGCAGCCTGCTGATGCCTTGATCGTCGGTGACACCGGTGATGAGAAGCTGGCCGTCAGCGCCTTCGACCCTGATGTCGACGCCTTTGGCCGGACGGCCGCTGCCGAATTTGGCCTCGGAGATTATCTCGCCGTCGCTTTCATAGGCGAAAACGCGCATCCGGTGGGCCTGAGCCGGCAGCGCCGACAATATGATCAGCATTACGGTTATCAGAAGGAGCCGGTGTTTCATCGGTATACCTCGCTGGAGAGGAAATCGGGCTGGACCTTGGCGAGAAAGTGGACGGCGAACATGGTGATGAAGCCTTCGACTATCATCAGAGGAAGCTGGGCGGCCAGGAGTATGGAGGCGCTGTGAAAAAATCCCCTGTCGCTGGTCACCAGTGCCAGGGCCAGCAGAATGGAGGAAAAAAGTATGGTGGTAAAACCGGCAAGGAAGGCGGCGACGGCGCGTTTGCCGCCGCCGCTGGTAAGCCAGGGGCGGACGATGTAGTAGGCGCAGACCGCGGGCAGGGCCATAATGATGGTATTGACGCCGAGTACGGTGAAGCCGCCGTATTGAAAAAACAGGGCCTGCAGCAGCAAGGCGGTGACGATGGCGGGAAAGCTGACCCAGCCGAGGACTATGCCCAGCAGACCGTTGAGTACCAGGTGGATCGACGCCGGTCCCAAAGGGACATGGATCAGCGAGGCCACGAAGAAGGTCGAGGTCAGCAGGGAGACATGCATGATTCTGTCCATGTCGAGCTTTTTCAGACCGACGGCGGTGAAGACCACGGCGGCGGCACCGCAGCCAAGGAGAACGGGGGCGTTGAGTACGCCTTCTGAAATATGCATGGCGGAATGCTTGGCTGATTGGAGGAAAAAGTGTACTGTTGTACCGGAACGAGATCCGGTAACACCTTTTTGCAATGAGTGCTACTGTACCGACAGAGGGTGGCCCTGTCAAGGGCTTGTAACACTATTTGTGAATTTATAACACCGGGTATCCGGCTGGTCAAGGTGGCTGCGGGGCTCACCGGACAAATCTGCTGCCGGGGGATGGAGGGGAAAATCGGCGAAATATGGCTCTGGCAATAGAACCCATAGGGGTGATCCATTCCTGTTATACGGAGAAATTTGGCATCCCCCGCCAGGCGGGACTGGTGGAAAAGGCTCTCGCCGGCATATGGCTGTTTTCGCCTTTCGGCCGTAACGAGTCGCTCAAGGATCTGGAGTCGTTCAGTCATATCTGGGTGCAGTTTTACTTTCACGATGTCAGCGCCGAAGGCTGGAAAGCGACGGTACGGCCGCCGGGACTCGGGGGGCGCCGCAGGGTCGGCGTGTTTGCCAGCCGCAGCCCGCACCGTCCCAACCACATCGGACTTTCCGCCGTCAGACTGCTCGATATCGATATCCGTGAGGACGGAGCCCATCTGCTGGTGGCCGGCGGCGATTTCCTCGACGGCTCACCAGTGCTCGATATAAAACCGTATCTGGTCTACAGCGACTGCCTGGAGGATGCCCGGTCGGGGTACGCCGACACGCCCCGAGCTCCAATCCGCGTGGTTTTCGGCAGACAGGCGGAAGATTTCTGTGCCGCCTATTTTCACAGGATGAAGCGCGATCTCAGAGGTTTGATCGTCGAAACGCTGCGCCAGGATCCGCGGCCGGCCAGCCAGAAGAACAGGGAAAAACATTTTGGCATGCGCCTCTGGGACGTCAACGTCCGCTGGCTGGCGCAGCACCAGCTCTTTACGGTGACAAAATGCAGTGATGTCGCAGCCGGCGTTCCGGCCGAAGGGTGAGTATGGACATATCCATCGTCCACTTGTGATGAAATGCCCGGCCGTCCAGGCGCTGCGGCAGGCGCACACGTCAATGGTTCATGATCGTCCGGGCTACTGGGGACGGTCGCTGCTGCCGGTGCCGTCGGCGGAATACCCCTCTATGGTGCTCAGCACCCTGCCCCCGACAATATAGACGCCGGTGTTCATGTCATGATGCAGGCTCGAGCCGGCGACGGTGATGCCCTCACCCTCCAGGCGTGTGGCCTCGGGGCAGAAAATGGTGCGTTTGCGACCGTCGTAGAGGAGAACCTCGGTTTTCATGGTAGAGTTTGCGGCGGTATCGACGATGACGACGTTGCCTTCCAGGCGCAGCTGTTTGACCGGCAGATTGTAATGTCCGGCATCGGCGACTATGGTGGTGGGTATACCCTCGTTATCGAAAATCTCACTGTCGACCTCCTCGAGGAAGTACTCATGGGGACGCGGAGCCGTAAAAGCCTTCTGGGCGCGAATAATCGCCGTTTTCTGGCCCCTTTCGTTCTGGTGAATGGTGACTTTGGTCATGGCGAAGTCCTGACTCCGGCTTTGTTCTTCCTCCTCCGCCGGAGAGGGAACCGGCGGTGCGAGAAAGGCGGCCAAAGGAATCCGCCAGAGAGGAAAGGTGAGAATCAACAGACCGGGAATAATCCAGAGCAGGTTTCTGCGTTGTATCATCGGCTCAAATAGGATTGCAGCAGTCGCTCAAGAAGACCTTTGGCCCCAAGGATCAGGTCGCAGACTTCACGGACGGCGCCGTCGCCGCCGCCGCGGCGGGTTACATAGTGAACATGCTGCTGAACTTCGGCGACGCTGTTGGCGGGGGCGAGGGCCAAACCGGCGCGCTTGAGCAGCACCAGATCAAGCCAGTCATCGCCCATGTAGGCGATCTGAAACGGCTTCAGTCCGCTTTCGTCGACAATTTTTTTATAGGCAACGAGCTTGTCGCGCTCGCCCTGGCAGATGTAACGCATGTGCAAGCCCTGGCAGCGTTCGCTCACCGCCTTCGAGCTCCTGGCGGTGATGACGCCGACATCGACCCCCGCCTCCTGCAGCATGCTGATGCCGAAGCCGTCCTGGGTATTGAAGCCCTTGCTCTCCCCCCCTTCCGGAGAAAAAATCAAGGTCCCGTCGGTAAGTACTCCGTCGACGTCGAGCAGGAGAAGTTCGATTTTTTCGGCCCGGGCGCCTATCCGAGGATCAATTTTTTGCAGAGGCGGTCTGTTGGCGGCCATTTTTCTCAATCCTTCTGTGAGCTGGCAATCGGAGGGATACGGTGTGGGGCCCTGCGGACAGTTGTCGCTCATAACGGTTACCGGCAGTCCTTTGCGGCCTCCCGGATGCGCAGGATCTGTTCGAGGAACTCCTCCATGTCTGCCAGGGCCATGGAGTTGGCACCGTCACAGAGGGCCTTGTCGGGGTCGGGATGGATCTCCATGAAAAGGCCGTCGATTCCGGCGGCGACGGCGGCCCGGGTAAGAGCGGGAATGAAGTGTTTCTGACCTCCGGAAGAGCCTCCGGCGCCGCCCGGCAGCTGTACCGAATGGGTGGCGTCGTAGATCACCGGACAGTTGAATGAGCGCATGACCGGCAGGGAGCGCATGTCGACGACGAGGTTATTATAGCCGAAGGTCGAGCCGCGCTCCACCAGCATCACCTCGCTGGAACCGCTGTCCCGTATCTTGCCCACGGCGTTTTCCATATCCCAGGGAGAGACGAACTGGCCTTTTTTCAAATTGATGGTCTTGCCGGTGGCCGAGGCTGCGGCGAGAATGTCGGTTTGCCGGCAGAGAAAAGCAGGAATCTGAAGAATATCGAGGACTTCTGCGGCGACAGCCGCTTGTGCCGGCTCATGAATATCTGAGATAACCGGCACCTGCAGCTGGTCTCGGAGACGATCGAGGATGGCCAGGCCTTCCTCCAGCCCCGGTCCCCGGTAGGAGCTGAGGGAGGTGCGGTTGGCCTTGTCGAAGGAGGCCTTGAAGACATAGGGAACGGCCAGTCTGGCGCAGATTTCCTGCATGGTGCCTGCCACCCGCCGGGCGAGCTCCTCGGACTCCAGAGCGCAGGGGCCGCCGATGAGCAGCAGGGGCATGCCGAATCCCACCCGCAGGGGAGTGTTTCCCGGAGTTGATATGGTGACCGGATGCGGTTGCGTCATGCGGCTTAGCCCTTTTTCTTGTTGCTCAGTGAAGCCTTGATGAATTCACGGAAGAGGGGGTGCGGCGTCATCGGCTTTGATTTGAATTCGGGATGGAACTGGCAGCCGAGAAACCAGGGATGATCACCGAGTTCGATTATTTCGACGAGATTGTTGTCGGGGGAGGCGCCGGAGACGATCATGCCGGCTTCTTCGAGGGCCGGTCTGTAGTCATTGTTGAATTCGTAGCGGTGCCGGTGCCTCTCCGATATCTCATCGGCTTTGTAGGCCTCGGCTGCCAGCGTATCCGGCGTCAGCACGCAGGGATAGGCGCCGAGTCGCAGGGTGCCGCCGAAGTCGGAGTTCTCGTCGCGGATCTGCACCTGCTCGTTGCGGTAGTCGTACCACTCCTTGATCAGGTAGATGACCGGATCGGGCGTTTCCGGCACCAGTTCCGTCGAATGGGCATCGGAGAGGCCGGCGACGTTGCGTGAATACTCGACCACCGCCAGCTGCATTCCCAGGCAGATGCCGAAAAAGGGAATCTTGTTGACCCTGGCGTAATGAATGGCCTGTATCTTGCCTTCGACGCCGCGCTTGCCGAATCCGCCGGGAACCAGGATTCCGTCGCAGTCCTCGAGCAGTTCCCGGGCCTCGGTTTCCTCGAGGTCCTCGGCGCTGATGTAGCGCAGATTGACCCTGGCCTCGTTGGCCAGGCCGCCGTGGACCAGCGCCTCGTGCAGGCTTTTGTAGGACTCGGTGAGTTCGATATATTTTCCCGTTATGGCAATGGTGACGCCGTGTTTGGGATTTTTGATTTTGTTGACGAGATCGACCCAGGGCCTGATATAGGGCTGGCCGGTCCAGACATTGAGCAGTTCAAGGATTTTGGTGTCGAGACCCTCCTGGTGCAGATGCAGCGGCACTTCGTAGATGGTGTCGACATCGATGGCGGTGATGACGGCATCCTTGGGCACGTTGCAGAACAGGGCGATTTTACCCTTGAGACTGTCCTCGAGGGGCACCTCGGTCCGGCAGACGAGAATATCGGGCTGGATGCCGTCGGCCTGCAGTCTTCTGACGGAATGCTGGGTGGGTTTGGTTTTGACCTCCCCCGCCGCCTTGATATAGGGGACCAGGGTGAGGTGAATATAGAGGGCGTAGCCGGGGCCGAGGTCGCCGCGCAGCTGGCGGATGGCCTCGATGAAGGGCAGTCCTTCTATGTCGCCCACGGTGCCGCCGATTTCAATAATGGCGACATCGGCGGTGCCGTCGAGCTGCAGAACCGCCGCCTTGATTTCATCGGTAATGTGGGGAATGACCTGGACGGTTCCGCCGAGATACTCGCCGCGGCGCTCCTTGGTTATGACGGAGTAATAAATGCGGCCGGTGGTGTAGTTGTTTTTCTGTGACATCAGCGCGTTGGTGTAGCGCTCGTAGTGGCCCATATCGAGATCGGTTTCGGCACCGTCGTCGGTGACGAACACCTCGCCGTGCTGGAAGGGGTTCATGGTGCCGGGATCGACATTGATATAGGGATCCAGCTTCTGAAAGGTGACACTCAATCCGCGGCTTTCCAGCAGAGCGCCTATGGCCGCTGCCGCCAGCCCTTTTCCCAGCGAGGAAAGGACGCCTCCGGTGATAAAGATGAACTTGGTTCTCTGCCTGTTCTTCGGTGTTATATTCATGCCGGCCACTATAGCAATGGAGGTGAGATTTTGAAACAGAAAATTTATCTGTTTTCTGATCGCCGATACCGCCTGAAAAAAATGCCAATCAGAGGCTCAATGTAGACCATAATGGCGGGAAAATCTCCTATTATCTTGTTTGGGCTCGGGCCAGTGCATATCGTTTCCACAGGAGGCGGCAGGGCTGAGGTGTGGATGGAGGCGGAGAGAAGGGGTGTCTATGACGAAGGAGGTTTTTCGATGATAGCGGAAGCTGGAAAGGGGCATACTCTGCAGACGGCGCTTTTCGGCGGCGGCTGTTTCTGGTGCATGCAGCCACCATTTGAAGAACAGGAAGGGGTGGTCGAGGTTGTTGTCGGCTACGGCGGCGGAACCATCGACAGCCCTGACTATCGGCAGGTGGCGGCGGGCCGCACGGATCACCTGGAGGCGGTGAAGGTAACCTACGACCCGGAAAAGGTGGACTACCGGGATCTCATCGATATTTTCTGGCGTCAGATCGACCCCACCGACGACGGCGGCCAGTTCGCCGACCGCGGCAATCATTACCGCACGGCCATATTTTATACCAGCGAAGAGCAAAAGCGCATTGCCGAGACAGCGAAAAGGCAGCTGGAACGGTCCAACAGGTTTGAACATCCCATCGTCACCCGTATTCTGCCGGCCACCACCTTCTACCCGGCTGAAGAATATCACCAAAGGTATTACCAGAAAAACAGCGCGCACTATTCCATGTACAAGAAAGGTTCCGGCCGGGAGCCCTTTATCGAAAAGGTCTGGAAAAACAGCGGCGCCGTCTCTTCGGCCGGTAATTTTCAGAAACCATCGCCGGAGCAGCTCCGGCAGCAGCTGACGCCACTGCAGTACGAAGTCACCCAGCAGGAGGGAACGGAGCCCCCCTTCACCGGTGATTACTGGGACAACGGCGCCGAGGGCATCTATGTCGATGTCGTCTCCGGCGAAGCTCTTTTCAGCTCCAGGGATAAATTTGATTCAGGCACCGGCTGGCCGAGCTTCACCAGACCGCTGGTTGAAGACAATATCGTCGAGAAGGTCGACCGAAAGCTTTTCAGCGAGCGCACCGAGGTCAGGAGCAGGCTGGGTGATTCCCACCTGGGCCATGTCTTTGCCGACGGTCCGGAGCCGACGGGCCTGCGCTACTGCATCAATTCCGCCGCTCTGCGCTTTATCCCTCGCCAGGAGATGGAGGGGCAAGGCTATGGCGAGTTTCTGCGAAAGCTTAAAAACGAACCATAGTTCCGCTGCCGGGGAATCGATTTTGCCCAGACAGGACAGCGATGCGGCAGACGAGTTTTCGCCGGCCGTCTGCCAATCTCATATT
>JBEPWT010000078.1:0-12570 GCA_041642275.1 Desulfopila sp.
ATCGACACCTATCGCGCCAGCGGCGCCGGCGGCCAGCACGTCAACAAGACCGATTCGGCTATCCGTTTAACCCATCTGCCCACCGGCATCGTCGTTCAGTGTCAGAATGAGCGCTCCCAGCACCGGAATAAGGACATGGCCATGAAAATGCTTACGGCCAGGCTCTACGAACTGGAGAAACAACGGCAGGCCGACGAGCAGGAGGGAATACACGGAGACAAGATGGAAATCGCCTGGGGCAGCCAGATCCGCTCCTACGTCCTCCAGCCCTACCGCATGGTCAAGGATCATCGCACCAACCAGGAAACCGGCAATGTCGATGCGGTTCTCGACGGCGCCATTGATGATTTTATCAAGGCCTATCTGCTCTGGGCGAGATAGCAATGGCCGCAGATTCCACCGTGATTCAGATCATGCCGGCTGCGTCCAGTATGGCAAAACAGTTCCCCGACACTTGACTATCTGCTGATAAGGACGATACTTTTTAGAAGGGACTTTCGGTATTTCTCCTTTTTTGCGTTTGCAGCGGATGAACACCAACCGAAATGCCTCCCGATCGGCAGGATGTGCTTGAAAACGAAGTTGAGCCGGGCCCAGCGCCCAGGGGGAGAGAACAGATTTTTAGGCATATCCTATCTCAATTCGGGGGTAGCGTCTTTGTCGGGCGGTATCCTCAACCATCAGCAAAGGAGGGTAATGGATTATGGCTGAAAAAGGGCAAGTCTACAAATGTGAGATATGTGGCAATGTGGTCGAAGTATTGCAAGGAGGAGATGGCGAACTGGTCTGCTGCGATCAGGCGATGAACCTTCTGAGCGACGACGAAGCGTCTGTTTTCCTGACACCGCCGGGCATGAAACCGGGATCTCCCTGAGAAGAGGCGATTCGGGGCACCGGATACCGGTGTCCCGTCTCAGCCGTCAGCGGCCGGAGTGCTGGAAACAGCTACTTTTGGTCATTGCCGTCACCGTCGGCATCGCTTGTTGAGTTTTCCCCAAACCACAGGTTTTTACCTGGCATGCCTCCCGCGGCACTCGCTTGTTCCTAGATGAAGCGCTTCATCAGTTCGTCCACCGCCTGGTCGACGTTGTCCGGGGTGATATTGAACCGCTCGCAGGTCGATTCGGCCTGCCGGCGTCGCCCAGGTTCCTCCAGGTGGGCGAGCCTGGAAAAAATGCCGGTGCGTCTGCCTACCTGATAGAGCATGCGTTCATGATCGGACAGGGCGAGGAAGCTTTTGACCACCTCCTGCATTCGTTTTTTGTCCTTGGGCAGTTTTCCCTGAACCTCTTCAAAGAGATTGAGGATATGGTCGCTCTTGACCATGGATCTGACGCCGTCGAGGGCTTCGAGGAACATCAGTATCTCCTGGGCGACCTCCCTGTCGGTGAGTTTGCTGAACTCACCCTTTTCATAGAGGGTGTAGAGTTCGACGTGGTTGGGAATGGCCAGGCTGCGGAGCCTGATGAAGTCGGCATCGATGGCGTTGAGAGCATCGGCGCTTTCCAGGGCATGGTCGGTGGAGAGTTCTCTTCCCCCGAGACCCGGCATGATGTATTCGGAGAGTTCCATGCCGGCGTTTTTGATCTTGCGGCCGGCGGTTATGTGGTCCGCTTTGGTCGAGCCTTTTTTGACCATCTTCAATACGGCGTCGGACCCGGATTCCATGCCGATGTGGATACGGTTGAGCCCGAGTCCGGCCATCGTCTTGAGATGGTGGTCCTGTATTCTGCAGACGGTATGGGATCGGGCATAGGAAGTTATCCTTTCCACCCAGGGGAATCGGAGGCGGAGGTGTTCGAGGATGCGGATCAGCTTTTCCGGCTTGATGATGAGGCTGTTGGCGTCCTGGAGAAAAATCGAGCGCATACCGCCGCGGGCCCAGTTGATGGCGGCGCTCTGAGCCATGCGTTCGCCATGGCCATGGTCCCTGTCGAGCGGACCGATATCGGCGGCGCTGAGCGATTCTGTTTTTTCTTCCCGTAAATGGCTGACAAAGTGAGCCACGGTGTCGATATCCTTGATGACATGGTCGACCTCCCGCAGCGAGAACTTCTCTCCCTTATAAACCGGGCAGAAGGTGCAGCGGTTCCAGGGGCAGTTGCGGGTGACCCGGATAAGCAGGCTGGCGGCCTCGCTCGGCGGTCGGATGGGTCCCTGTTCGAACCCCTGATACTGATCGTGGCGTTTGTGGCTGTTGTTCATGGTATTATGCCAGCTTCCCGTGCTGCACGGGGCGGAGTTGTGGATGATGAAAACGTTTTCCGGAATAGCCGGGGCACCCGCCGGAACAATCGGACCATGTTGCAAATAGAAAAAAACATTATGAGAGGAGCGGTTCGAGGTCGACATATTCCATGTCGAAGGCTTCCGCCACCGCCCGGTGGGTGATTTTTCCCTGAACGACATTGATTCCGGGTTTGATCTCGCTGTTTTCCCGGCAGGCGCTTTTCCAGCCCTTGTCGGCTATTTCCACGGCATAGGGCAGGGTGGCATTGGTGAGCGCCAGAGTCGAGGTCTTGGCCACCGCCCCCGGCATGTTGGTGACGCAGTAATGGACGATTTCGTCGACGGCGAAGGTGGGGTGGGTATGGGTGGTGGGCCTCGATGTTTCAAAACACCCTCCCTGGTCTATGGCCACGTCGACCATCACTGTTCCCGGCTTCATGACGCTCAGCATGTCGCGGGTCACCAGCTTCGGCGCCCTGGCACCGGGGATGAGCACCGCGCCGATAACGAGATCGGCTTCGCGCAGCAGCTCCCGCAGCACGGGCCGGCTGCTCATGATGGGAAAACAGTTGCTGGGCATGACCTCGCTGAGATAGCGCAGCCTGTCGAGATTGGTGTCGAGCAGATAGACCCGGGCACCGAGGCCGCAGGCAATGCGGGCGGCATTGATGCCGACGACGCCGCCGCCGATGATGACGACGTTGCCGGGGGCCACGCCCGGCACCCCACCGAGAAGAATGCCGCTGCCTCCCTGGTGCAGCTCAAGATATTTGGCCCCTTCCTGGGTGGCCATTCTGCCGGCGACCTCGCTCATGGGCGTCAGCAGCGGCAGCGAGCCGTCGGCTTTCTGGATGGTTTCATAGGCGATGTTCACCGATCCGGCTTCGATCAGGGCCTCGGTCAATTGGCGTTCTGCGGCCAGGTGCAGGTAGGTGAAGATAATCTGGTCCCTGTGGATCAAAGGATACTCGGAGGGCTGCGGCTCCTTGACGTGCATGACCATCTCCGCCCGTTCATATATCTCCGCGGGGGTTTCGACCATTTCGGCGCCGGCCTGCAGATAGGCTTCATTGGCGAAGCCGCTGTCGACGCCGGCTTCCTCTTCCACGAGTACGGTATGGCCATTCTGCCGCATCACCTCCACTCCCGCAGGAGTCATGCAGACTCTGTGCTCGGCAATCTTGATTTCCCTCAGTATTCCGATGATCATCCGGCAATCCTCCTCAGGCATTCAATGTAATGACAACACTTGACTTCGCTCTCATTGCCGGTTTTTCGAGCAGCTGTCCGCCAGGTACTTCGAGCCGCAGCACGAGGCCCCGCCGCTCGTATGGCACATGCCCGTCAGCTGATGCTTGTCGTTGCGTGGTCTGGATTTGCAGAAGTTTATGCAGAACGCGGATCCTCCGATCACTACGAAGGTGAGGAGCAGGGTCGTTATGAAAGCAGTCATGGCATAGTACTGATGGAATCAGCCTCCGAAGTCGTCGAAGCGGATGTTCTCCTTTTCCACTCCGAGGTTGTCGAGCATCTCGAGGACCGACTTGGTCATCATCGGCGGACCGCACATATAGTACATGATATCCTCGGGTGCCGGATGGTCCTTGAGGTATTTTTCGTAGAGAACGAGATGGATGAAACCGGTTTCGCCCTGCCAGTTGTCCTCCGGCTGCGGATCGGAGAGGGCGATGTGGAAGAAGAAGTTGTCGTGTTCCTTCTCCAGTTTTTCGAACTCTTCTGTATAAAACAATTCCTTCTTGCTCCTGCCGCCGTACCAGAACGAAACCTTGCGTTTGGTCCCCTCGCCCTTGAAGAGCTGGAAGATGTGGCTGCGCAGGGGCGCCATGCCGGCGCCGCCGCCGATGAAGATCATCTCGGCATCGCTTTCTTCGAGGTAGAACTCTCCGTAGGGCCCGGAGATGGTGACCTCGTCGCCTTCCTTGAGGTTGAAGATATAGGAGGATACCTGGCCGGGCGGAATCTCGTCTTCGTCGGTGTTCGGCGGCGGACTGGCGATGCGGACGTTGAGCATGATGATGCCTTCTTCTCCGGGATAGTTGGCCATGGAGTAGGCCCGGGTGACCGGGGTATAGACGTGTGATTTGTACTGGAACATCTTGAATTTGGTCCAGTCGCTCAAAAAGCGGTCGTCGATGTCGAAATTGGCGTAGGAAATCTCGTGCGGGGGCACCTCGATCTGGATGTAGCCGCCGGATTTGAAATCGATGGATTCGCCTTCCGGAACTTCCAGGACCAGTTCCTTGATGAAGGTGGCGACGTTTTTGTTGGAGCGGACGGTGCATTTCCATTTCCTGGTTTCCAGCACCTCGGGCGGGACCTTGATCTGCAGATCGCGTTTGACCGGTACCTGGCAGGCCAGCCGGATGCCCCTTTTGGCATCCCGGTTATTGATCTTCGATTTCTCCGTGGGCAGTATGGAGCCGCCGCCCGATTCGACTTTGACGAGGCACTGGGCGCAGCTGCCGCCGCCGCCGCAGGCGGAAGGCAGATAGATTTCCTGATTGGCGAGAGTAGTCAGCAGCTTGCCTCCCGGCGAAGTAGTCAATTCCTTGTCGTCGTTGATCTCAATCTTGATTTCGCCGCTGGGCAGCAGTGTTTTTTTGGCGACGGTGATCAGGCTCACCAGAATGAACTGAATAACCAGAAAACAGCCGACACCGAAGAGAATTTCTTCCATCTTCCAACTCCGTTAATAGTCACAAACCACAGTTCGAGTTACATCCCCGCCAGACCCATGAAGGACATGGCCATCAGTCCCGCCGTGATGAAGGTGAGACCGAGGCCGCGCAGACCGGCGGGCGGATTGGCGTATTCCAGGCGCTCCCTGATACCTCCCAGGGCGACGACCGCCAGGAAAAAGCCGGCTCCGGCGCCAAAGCCGTAGGCAAGGCTCTCAGGGAAAGTATAATCACGTTCGACCATGAATAAAGACGCGCCGAGGATGGCGCAGTTGACGGTGAGCAGCGGCAGAAAAATACCCAGGGTATTATAGAGCGTCGGGACGAAGCGGTCGAGGAACATCTCCAGAACCTGCACCGTTGCGGCAATGATGGCGATATAGGTGAGCAGCCCCAGAAACTGCAGGTCGACGTCGGGAAATCCGGCCCAGGCGAAGGCGCCCGGTTTGAGCAGGTGGGTGAGAATGAGATTGTTGAGCGGCACCGTGATAATCTGCAGCACCAGTACGGCGCTTCCCAGGCCGATGGCGGTCTTCACCTGTTTGGAAATGGCCAAAAAGGTGCACATTCCCAAAAAGAAGCTGAGCGGCAGGTTTTCCAGGAAGATGGAGCGCAGAATTATGTCGATATAATGAGACATCAGTCTTTCTCCTGTTGTTCGGGGTCGAGGGTGCGGAGGATCCAGATGATTATGGCAATGAGAAAAAAGGCGCTGGCCGGCAGCACCAGCAGGCCGTTGCGCGGGTACCAGCCGCCGTTGCTGACCAGCGGCAGAATTTCGTAGCCGAAGATCGCACCGGAGCCGAACAGCTCACGCACGAAGGCAACGGACATGAGAATGAAGCTGTAGCCCAGGCCGTTGCCGATGCCGTCCATGAAGGAGGCTATGGGCGGATTGCTCATGGCGTAGCCTTCCGCCCGGCCCATGACGATGCAGTTGGTGATGATCAGGCCGACGAAGATGGAGAGCTGTTTCGACAACTCGAAAAAGAAGGCCTTGAGGATCTGATCGACGAGGATGACCAGGGTGGCGATAACGGTGATCTGAATGCCGATGCGCACGCTGTTGGGAATCTGGAAGCGGACTATGCTGATGGTCAGACTGGAAAAAGCGGTGACCAGCGTCACGCAGACGCACATGACAAAGGCGGTGGCCATCTGGCCGGTGACCGCCAGCGCCGAGCAGATGCCCAGTACCAGCAGGGTTATGGGGTTGCGCCTGAAGATGGATCGGGTGACCAGTTCTACTTTGGTTTCAGCCATTATGTTTTCCTCCGCTTTCCTGCAGTCGGGTAAGAAATGGTTTGAAGCCGTTGCCGCCGAACCAGAAGTCGACCATGCTGTCGACCCCGTCCGTGGTCAGCGTTGCTCCGGAGATGCCGTCGATCTGGTGCTTTTCCGGTTTATCGTCCGGGGCCTTGCCGACGGTGAGCACTTCCTGGTAGGACTCGTCATAGACCTCTTTGCCCTGCCAGCGGGCCTGCCAGCTGTCATTTTCGATTTCACCGCCGAGGCCCGGGGTTTCGCCATGCTCGTAGAAGGAGATGCCGCTGACGGTCTTGAAATCGTCCTGCAGGGCGATGTATGCGTACATGGTCGACCACAGCCCCTGGCCGCGGACCGGCAGGACCACCTGGCGAATATCGCCGTTTTCCCTGACCAGGTAGACCAGGGAATATTTTTCCCGGCGGCTGAGACCGGCCAGGTCGTCGGCATCGGGGATAGATTCGCCCATGTCGGCGTTCATGGCGGCTCTGGACTGATCGTATTCCGGTGGTGAAATTTTGCCCTCCTCCACGAACCGGCCGGTGTCCAGCTCGACGACCCGGGTTTCTATGTCGGCGAACAGCTCTTCTATGGAGGCGTCCTCCTGCCACAGGTTCGCCGCCTGCAGGATATTCTTTTTCCGGTCCTGCAGTTTGTTTTCCTCCTGCAGCGGCCGCAGGCCGACGGCGGCGCCGGCCACCAGCAGGGAGCAGAAAAAGGCGAGAACCAGTACGGAATAAAACGGTTTATAGGGAGATTCTTCAGCCATGACGTACCATCCTTCTCTTGACATTGGCCTGGATGACGAAGTAGTCAAACAGCGGTGCGAAAACGTTACCGAGCAGAATCGCCAGCATGATGCCTTCGGTATAGGCGGGGTTGGCGATTCTGATGAGCATGGCGAGTATGCCCACCAGCAGGCCGAACATCCACATTCCCGCCCGGGTATGGGCGGCGGAAACCGGATCCGTGGCCATGAAAACCAGACCGAAGGCGAATCCGCCAAGAACCAGGTGCCAGTGCGGCGGTACGGCGGTCATCGGATTGGCCGGGTCCGGGAAGAGATAGAAGAAGCCGGCGCCGATTATGCCGCCGATCAGTGTTGCCACCATGATACGCCAAGAGGCGACGCCGGTTATGAGCAGCAGGGCGGCGCCGAGCAGACAGGCCAGCGTCGAGGTCTCGCCCATGGACCCCGGGATTACCCCGAGGAAGGCCTGGGTCCAGCTGTAGTCTATTTTATCCATCACCTGGCCGGCGCCCGAGGCGGTTTCACCGAGCCGGGCCATGGGGGTGGCGGCGCTGACGCCGTCCACCGCCACCCAGACAGTATTGCCGGTGGACTGGGCCGGGTAGGCGAAATAGAGAAAGGCGCGGGAGGCCAGCGCCGGATTCATGAAATTGCGGCCGACGCCGCCGAAGGCCTCCTTGGCGATAATGACGCCGAAGCTTATGCCGAGTGCCACCTGCCACAGGGGAATGGTTGCCGGCAGGGTCAGGGGAAACAGCAGGCTTGTCACCAGGAAGGCCTCGGAAATCTCATGGCGGCGGATGAAATTGAACAATACCTCCCAAAAACCGCCAACAACCACGGTGACGATGTAGACCGGCAGGAAATAGAGGGCGCCGTGGATGAAGTTGGAGAAGAGACTGTCCGGTGAGCAGCCGACGGCCGACATGACCGCCCCGCGCCAGCCCTCCGGGGGGCCCAGCCCCATGGAGTCGATCACCAGATTGGCCTGGTAGCCGGTATTCCACATGGCCATCAGGGTACAGGGAATAAGGGCGACGATCACCGTGGTCATTATCCGCTTGTAGTCGATGGCATCGCGTACGTGCGGGGCAGTCCGGGTTGTGCTGCTGGAGCCGAAGAGAATGGTGTCGACGGCCTCGTAGAGCGGATAGTATTTTTCGTATTTGCCGCCCTGGCGAAAATGAGGCTCCAGCTTTTGGAAAAAGGTATCGATTTTTTTCATGCGTCCGCCGTTGTCTTTCGATGATAATTGTGGTGAGTGTCAGCCTTCCTGTTCGATTTCAGTGAGTACCCTGCGCAGCATGGGACCGAAATTGTTTTTTCCCGGACAGACGAAGGAGCACAGCGCCAGATCGTCCTCGATCAGTTCCAGGGCGCCGAGGCTGCGTGATTTTTCGGTGTCGCCGACGGCTATGGCCTTGAGCAGGGCTATGGGAATTATGTCCAGAGGCATTACCTTATCGTAGTTGCCCTGGGGGAAAATCGCCCGTTTGCCCCCCCAGAGGGCGGTGTTCATGGCAAATTTCCGGCTCCTGTCCAGGGCCGAGATAAAATGGGGTTTGGTGGAAAAACGGTCGCCTCCCAGTCGTGCCCAGCTGAAAAGGTTCCTGCTGCTGCCTTCGTGCAGCGCCGATATCTGATTGTGGTAGCGCCCGAGAAAGCGATGAAACTCGTCCAGCTGGCGGCCGTCGAGTACCGATCCCGAGAGGATTCGGTGCGGCGTCGAAACCAGTTCGCCCGCGCAGACCTCATCTATTGAAGCGCCGATGCGCACCCGCAGCAGTCTCGGCTCCTTGACCGCCGGACCTGCCAGAGCAATGATTTTGTCGGTGGGCAGATTGCCGGTGGCGAAGAGCTGGCCTGTGCCGATGACGTCCTGATAGTCGATGTGCCAGTGGACCCGGGATTCACTTGCCTGGTCGAGCATATGGATATGGGTGGAGGGCAGGCCGGCCGGATGGGGGCCGCTGAACTCGATCACCTCGATGTCGTCCGGGATTTCGGCGCCGATGGCCTGCCTGTCGCCGAGGCAGACATGGAGGGGGCACTCCAGCAGCCGGCGGAGAATCCTCAGACCGGCTGTAAACAGATCGGCACTTTCGCCGATGACCACCGTGGCATCGGCCGCCAGGGGCCGGCTGTCCATGGCCGTTATGAACAGGGCCGCAGGCGAGGAGTCGATGGCCGGCACCTTGCCGAAAGGCCTGGTGCGGAAGGCACTCCACAACCCTGCTTCCTGCAGGACCGATCTGATTTGCTCGGGGCTTCGCTCCGCCGGGGGTTTTTCTTCCGGGTCGACAAAGGATATATGCTCGTCTTCCTCGATTTCGATGACCACCGATTCGAATTTGCGTTTGGCTCCGCGAATGACACCTGTCACCGTACCGGTCGCCGGAGAGGTGTAGCGCAGCCCTTCGGTTTTCTTGTCCCAGAACAGCAGCTGACCGGTACGGACTCTGTCTCCTTCCACGACCTCCATGGTGGGCCGCATGCCGATATAGTCGTCTCCGATGAGTGCCACCCTGGTGATGGTATTGGCCCGGCCGATAGTCTGTTCCGGGGCGCCGGTAATGGGGAGATCGAGTCCTTTGTTGAGTGCAATTCGTTTCATGTCAGCTGAAAAAGTCCTTGGTAGTATATGTTGTGAGATCTTTTCCAATGAGGAAGCCTGCGCAGCCCGGCAGAGTCTCGAGCAGGGCTATTGCCTTATCCGGCCCCATGACCATGGAAGAGGTGGCCAGGCCGTCGGCTTTGGCCACGGAGGGCGCCAGAATGGAGCAGCTTGCCAGCTCCGGCGGGGAAAAGCCGGTGGCGGGGTTGATGATATGGTGATATCTGCGGTCGGTGCTGAAAGATTGCATATAGTCGCCCGAGGTAGCGATGGCCCGGTCTCTCATTTTGATTATGTGTTGTTTGCCTTCTTGTTCCGGTCTGGGATTGCGGATGGCGATCGTCCAGGGATCGCCGGAACTTTTGGTGCCGGTAACCATGAGATCGCCGCCGGCTTCGATGCAGACATTGGCAAAGCCCAGTTCGTTGATTTTGCGTACACCCTCATCTACGATATAGCCCTTGCCGATGCCGTCAAGGGTCATGGCCATACCCGGCTGGGCGTAGCGAATGGTATCACCCTCTATTATGACCCTGCTGTAATCGACGAGAGAGAGGGCGCTGTCGATCTCCTGCTGCGGCGGCAGCGAGCCTTTTTTCTTCACTTCTCTGTACAGGCCTAGCAGGGGGTACACCGTCGGGTCAAAGGCGCCGTCGGTGAGCCGGGCCAAGTCGAGGGCCATGCGGGTCACCGTGAGCAGGGTGGGATGGCTTTTTTCGAGCATACCCTGGCGGTTGAGCCTGGAAAGCGGACTGTCGGGTTCGTAGGTGTTGATGACGCGACCCTGACGCTGCATATGTTCGACGGTTCGGACCAGTGCCAGTTCACAGCTTTTTCGATCTGCACCGATAATGGTAAAGTTGACGATGGTCCCCATCATCGTGCGCGAGTCGCGCAGCATAAAGCCGTTGCTGCCGCTGCTGTGCCGGCCGTAGTAGTAGGCGGTGCCGAAGGCGGCAGCGGCGGCGGCAAGGCCTATGAATTTTCTTCTGTTGAGCAATAGGGGAGTCCGCTCGTGTTCAACCATGAAAACGTTTACCTGCAAAAAATGTGGCGCCTGCCGGAAAACCCGGCAGACGCTTGGCGCCGCATGCGTCCCGGGGGCAAAAGAGTATATGTGATATTAAAAATTTAGCGTTATGTTGTCTTTATGACAAGAGGTATTATAGGTGCAACGGATGGCGGAATCAATCTTTTCTTCTCCAAGAGCAGCCGCAGAAATGCCTGTCACCAGCAAAAGACTCCCCGCGCTTTTGCAGCCGCAGAAAAACCCCTCGCTGTTGTCCGGCCGCGATATTTGATAAAAAATTAAGCTGCAGCTCGAATTTATTTCTCAGAGCAAAGAAAAAGATTCTTGACAGGACAGCCGCCATGGAAGATATTTGCCTGGTTAAATATTAAGGAGGCAACTAATGGCCAAATGCGCGGAAGAACCCATAGGCAGGTTGATATACAAGACCTCTCTTGATCTTCGCAATTATGCGGAAAGGCTTTTAAATCCCTACGACCTGACGACGGAACAGTTTCATATTCTCAAGAGCACCTCCGCGGGAGCGGGGATAAGCCAGAGCCAACTCTGTCTGAGCGTCGGCAAGAAACCTGCCAATATCACCAGGATATTGGACAGACTGGAAAAAAAAGGCTGGATTAAGAGACAGCCCAACCCTGCAGACAGACGTTCGTCGCTGGTCTATCTGACCCGGGAGGGCGAGAGAATTATCGCCGAGGTATCGAATGAATTCGAATCCTACGCCAGCTGGTTTGTCGACGGTATCGGCGAGGAGGAAGAACGGGTCTTTCGCCGGGTGTTGAAGAAGATTAATGGGAATCTTGAACGTTTAATGAATACTCTCGATGAGGAGAAGGCATAGATGAGAAAAGTGTTGTCGGTTCTAACGGTCGTCTGGATAGGGGGATTGCTCTGTTCGAGTGTCGGAGCACAAGGTCCGCCGCCGGCGAAGGTGGTCGTCGATCAGGTGGTGGAGGAGGAAGTAGCGGCTACGCAGTCGGTTATCGGTGTCCTCTACTATGAGCGCAAGTCAGAGATCTCAACCGATGTCTCCGGCCTCGTCGAAGAGGTTGCCGTCGCCCAGGGCGACCTGGTGAAGAAAGGCGAAGTGCTGGTCCGGCTCGATACCGAAATTCTCGAACGTGAAATCTCCCTTACCCAAACGCGGCTGCAGCAAATAGATCTTCGTATTGAAAATGCCAGAAAAGATTATGAAAGGCTGGCGAAAATTTTCGAGGCTGAAGGGGTGAGCGAGAAGATATACGACGACGCCTTTTTTGCCTATGAAAATGCCGTCAAGGAGAAGCAGGCCACCGGGGATACCTTGGCCAAGCTTCGTATTCAGAAGCGGCGGTCGGTGATAAGCGCGCCCTTCGACGGCGTCGTTTTCAGCAAGGATGTCGATAATGGCGGCTGGGCGCAGCAGGGTCGGACACTGCTCACCATCGGCGCCAGCGGCAGCCTGCATGTCCGGGCCCCTGTGTCGGAGGACCTTCTTCAGTTTGTCGCCATAGGCGAAGAGACGGATGTGATAATCAACGCCTTTGACAGAGAGGTGAAAGGCAGGCTGGTGAATATCGATCCGGTGGCCGACGTCAAGACCAAAAACATTTTTCTCAAGATCAATATCCCCTACCAGCCGCTGGTGGCAGAGAATATGTCGGCAACGGTTGACGTTTCGGCGGGTCCGAAGAGGAATCTGCGCCTTTTCAAACGGGCGGCGGTGGTCAAGCACCAGGGTGAGGATTTCGTCTATACCGTCAAGGACGACAAAGCCTCAATCATGCCGGTCAATATCGTCGCCTACCTCGGCGACAGGGTGGGGGTCGACGATGACCATATCGTCCCGGGAATGAGTGTCGTCGTCGAGGGCAACGAGCGCCTGCGGCCGGACCAGCCCGTGGTTGTTGCAGGAGAATAGCATGGACATAGTACGGTATTCCCTCAACAAACCGGTTTCCGTGGCCGTGGCCGTCATCCTCGTGGTCACCTTCGGGCTCAT
>JBEPWT010000079.1:0-12474 GCA_041642275.1 Desulfopila sp.
AGCGGACGCTCGGCCGAAGATACAATAGAGTCTAAACAAGGAGTGGTGTTATGGGCGATAAAGGCGGAAAGAAAGACAAGGCCAAGAATAAAAAACAGAGTAAAAAAAAGCAAAAGCAAAAACAGGATACAAAATTTGAAAAGCAGCCAAAGATGAATCCTGTTATAGGAACCAATCGTCATACTGCATAGAGGCATGATATCATAAAAGCACATCATCCTCTACCTGGCAGCAGCGCTGAAAAAGACATGCCTGCAAAGCAGATGCAGCCTCTTCCCGTACAGCCTGACTCGTTTCTGGCCCAGGTTACCTTCTCCATAAAAATTGGGGCGAAGATTCTGCTGCCCGGATCTGCGGAAACTTGAACTCTTCAAGCGCTCGGGTTTATACAGAGCAGCTTGCCGTTTCACAGATGCCTGTTACAATATATTGATATTGAAGCAAGAGCCGTTGATCCGGGAGGATCATCCTCAAAAGGCTCGAGTGCTCATGGAGCTGCACGGCATACAAGATCAGAGCAGAGGGCCGGCAGAGAAAGGAATAAAGCGATGTTAAACACTTCCAAAACAAGCCGGACGCCTCGATCAATTGTGTTCTACCTGTTCCTGGCAGCGGGATTATATGTATTCATCCAGACATTCTCTCTTCTCTCGCCCATTATCCTCTCGTTTTTCCTGGTGCTGTTGATATCTCTTGCCGTCAATCCGGTGATTACCCGGTTACGCTCCCTGTCCGGTGGAAGAAAGACACCGACAGGATTGATTGTGATTGGATTGATTGCCGTAATTATTTTACTTGGCTGGTCTCTCTTTGGCCCGATGAGAACCTCGGTCGTCAGTATATCGGAGGCTATTCCGGGGTATTGGGAACGTTTACAGAAGCCTCTGATCAAAATGGAACAGCAGGCTGTCATCTACGAGAAAAAACTGCAGGATGAGGTCAGCACGGAAATCGCCAAAGAAGAGCGGATAAAAGGCGCGCCTGCTCAGGACACCAGAAGCGCTGCACCTCCACCGGCCAAAGGTTCTGAAGAATCAGATACCCTGCGTACGCGATTGAACGAAATGCTGCAGGGACTTGTTGGAAGTTTCACAGCGGTGGCCTTTAACGGGGCGCAAATTTTTGTTGTCCTGGTAACGGTCTTTTTCGGCGTGGTTTTTATGCTTTTGAATCCGCGGCCGGTTTTTGGCGCCATGCTTTCCCTGATGCCCGAGAAGCACCACCGGAAGGCCCTGGTCATCATGCGGCGTATCGGCAAATTCGTGCCCGCCTGGGCTGGGGCGACACTGTTGGGAATGTTGACAATCGGCGTACTGGTCTTCCTGCTAATGTGGCCGATCTTTGGCTTCACAGATGCACTGGTTCTGGGGTTGTTTGCCGGGCTTTTCGAAGCGATCCCCTTTATCGGTCCGATCCTCAGCAGTTTTCCTGCCCTGCTTCTCGCCTTCGGCAAAGGAGGGTTTACACCGCTATGGGTAATCTTCGCCTATCTTGCGGTGCAGGCGCTGGAAAACAACATCATTCTGCCGTTTATAATGGCCCGCGGCATGAAACTGCATCCCCTGGCAATAATCTTTTCCATGCTTCTCAGCGTGGCTGCCTTTGGCGTGCTTGGGGTGCTGGTGGCAGCCCCCCTGGTGGCAATTATCAGCATTGTTCACGATGAGTTGTATCGACAGCGTTTTCTGCCGACGGTAACGGATGCGGATCTCGATCGTCTTTCCAAAATAGCGCTACATGAAGAGGAATGGAGAGACTGATGGAGGAAACGTAGAGATAAGGGGTCAAGTGAGGGTAGCGTAGGACACTGATTCGATTGGCTATTTCCAGTCCTTTCTATGACGCCTCGCCGCTCGCGGCTACTACGTGTCCTGGAGTCACTCTTTCTCCTCAATGCTCCCTCATCAAACCGTACATACGGTTTTCCCGTACATTATGTTGTCGACAACATAATGTATGCACTTCAGCAGAAAATATGATCCTGGGAGCAAAGATCCGTTGACTGTAAAGTGGAGTATGGTCTTGCGTATGGTCTATCATGTGGTCTATCATGTAATCTTTTGCCCTATGGCCTACTCGATCATATGCACCCGAAGAGTGATAAGACGTTTTACATAGCGCGGCCCTGTGAGAAAGTCATTGGCAGAAAGAAGATCGACGCTTTTTCCCCCATGGACTTTTTTGCCGTCGCGTTCGAGTACAATCATCACCCCTTCACCCACCTGCGTGTTGAAGATCTCCTGCCAGGAGAAGACGGTGATATAGCCGTCATCAGACGATGCGGTGAGATACATCTTTTTGGTATCATTGTGGCCGACTATTTTAACCTCGACCATGCCAATTACATCGGTGAGCAATACTCCCCTGCACTTTCCAATGCGCTCTTTGGGCTCGCCGGTGCCGCAGGCATGCAACAGGTCCTTTGCCTCAATCATGTCCTGGGCCAGCAAATCCCTGAAAGAAAAACTGCGGGCCTGGTGGACATGGCCGTCGACACACAGGCATTTTTCACCTTCATTTTCCTGCTCCGTACCCTTTCGATTACTCTTTTCTTTCTCCGTCATGATCTCTCCATAGGTCCGTAAGTAGCCGTTTTCCCTTTATCAAATATTCTTTTTCCTTCTAACTAACAAAAACATAACACATTGTATTTGTGTTGTTTTGTCAGTGCTGAAATTTGGCCCGGCATCGCCCGGGTGGGACGCTGATTACCCCTAATGTTCAGCAACTCTTTTGGAGACAGGGTGCCCTTTTCCCGGGACGCCGTAAACCCGTCCCTGGGGGCTTGACTGCAGCCGTCCTGGCTGCAGACACCCGTGAAAAGAGTGCCCTGTCTCTTCGGAATTGGGATACATTATAGGGAGAATCAGGTTCTTTTTTCCAGAGCTTTCGATCAGCCGCCGGCAATGCTCTGGTAAATTATCCTGGCGGCAAGGAAAAAGAGAATTACGCTGAAGAGCTGCGAAATATACCTGCTTTTGAGACGACTGCTCATGATCCTTGCACCGGCCTGCCCGCCAAGCAGCGAAACCACGGCGGCCGGCAGGACAAAGCCCCAGTCGGTCTGTCCCATGGAAGCATAGCCCAGGAACCCGGTCAAGGAAGAAAAGCAGACGATGAACGCCTAGGAAGCAGCGGCTGATTTGGCGGGTATTTTCAGCGCAAATATCAAAAACGGTACAACGAACACACCGCCCCCTATGCCAAGCAGGCCGCCGAGAAAGCCGATACAGCCGCCGATACCGAAGCTGCCGCCGATCCGCCTCAACCTGCTGACTTCGGCGACACTCTCCTTAACCGATGGCAGCACCAGCATCCGTATTCCCGCCAGTACCAGAATCAAGGACATGCTCAGCAGGAAAAATGTGACATCCACCTGCCTGTTCACATAGGCGCCAACCGGAGCCGTAAGCCCCGAAGAGAGGATCAGGGGCAGTGCCAGCGTAAAATCGACCATCCTTTTGCGTGAATAGGTATACGCCGCCGAGGCCGCTCCCACCAGATTCAACAGCAGCGACGCCGAGGCGGCCTCGCCCTTGGCCATGCCGAAAATGACGAACAGGGGCGAAAACACCAGACCGCCGCCAAGGCCGACCATGGTCAGCAGGAGGGTTATCAGAAAAATGAGGCCTGCAATGAGAAACGTGGTATTCATAGCTGTGTTTTAAATCTATGCACGAAACAACTGTCGCCTTCTACAGCGGAAATGGCTAGACGTCAAGGTCCAATACATAATCTGGTTTCCGATGAAACTCAGCCTATCCAGTTCCGAAAAGAGCACCCTGCCTCAAAATACAATGCTGAACATTTGGGGAGCTGAAAACACCGACGCCACCATAGTCGCCGCTTTTTGCCAAACCATACAGAATTCTTCCCCCTGTCCGATTCTCCCCCAACTCGCCTCCGCTTCCTCGAGAAACAGACAATCCAATAGGATAAACCAATAGCAGGCAGCCAAAGTATCGGCAAATAGTATTGGAAATCGCAGGCAATCCATGACACAGTATGGCCCGAACAGAGCAACTGAGCACTGGCGTAAGCTGTCGGTCATTGGCGATGAACCAAATGCCTTAAGGACCATATTTGGGAAAAGGTGAAGTGCCTTCACCGGATCGGCCAGAAAATGGAACGTGAGCACCACAATGGAGCGTTTAAATAAACGATGTGGCCCTCGGCAGATCGTTACTCCGGGATCGAGGGAGATAGGGTCATGAAAACCATAGCCTTGCGCTTACATCCAGGACAGGACCTGAAGGCAGAGCTTGACGGCATCGCGGCCGCTGAAAACATCGAGGCAGCTTTTATACTCACCTGCGCCGGCAGCCTGACACAAGCGGTCCTGCGTTATGCCAACCAGGAGCATGCCACCCGGCTTGACGGCTTCTTCGAGATTGTCTCGCTCAGCGGAACCCTGTCCAAGCACGGCTCGCATTATCATATCGCCATTGCCGACGGTCAGGGCAAGATGATCGGTGCGCACCTCCTGGAAGGGTGCAGGATCTACACCACCGCTGAAATTGTAATAGGCGTTCTCCCTCAATATCGCTTTCTGCGTTCATTCGACCCCCAGAGCGGATACCCGGAACTCGAAGTGACCCATCAACCACCATCAGAGAAAGGAGAAGAAAAATGACGGAGTCACCCGGCTTGAAAAAAGGTTTTTCCACCGTAACACTGGCCTTCATCGGTTTCGCCATTGTTCTGAACATGGCGGTAGGCCAATTGGTTGCCCTGCTCAAACTGCCGATCTTTCTCGACTCCATCGGCACCGTTCTCGTCGGCATACTGGCAGGTCCGGTGGCTGGCGGTCTCACCGGCTTGCTGACGAACCTTCTCTGGGGACTCATCAGCTCGCCCGTGGCGGCGGCCTTTGCGCCGGTGGCCATGGTTATAGGTATCGTCGCCGGGCTGTGCGCTAAATACGGACTTTTCAAGACATGGTGGCTGGCTGTCATTGCCGGTATAATTATTACGGTTTTTAACGCTGTTGTTGCCGTGCCGATCAGGGTATATATGTTCGGCGGCGTGACCGGCAGCGGCGCCGATTTTCTCACCGCCTACATGCTGGCGCTTGGCAAGGATCTGTTCGGCTCGGTGGTCGTCACCGTCTTTACCTCCAACCTGCTGGACAAGGTGGTAACGGCATTGCTGGCCTGGGGTATTGTCCGGGCCCTGCCCGAAAGGACGGTCGGACGCCTGTCACGGAAGAAACATGCAGCAGCATGACCCCGCCACTGGCGGTGCCACTCTCTATATTCACAAGGGAACACGGCTGCACCGGCTTCATCCCTTCACCAAGCTGTGCTACATCGTCGCAACTGCCGTGCTTGTTTATCTGGGCCCTAACAGCTGGTCAGTGGAAATCAGCCTGATATCGCTTAGTCTTATTGCAGCTCTGGAGGGCGGCATTATTGCCGCCTTTTGGCGCCTGGCCTGGTGCACCATGCTTCCGCTGGCACTGTTCATGACCGTCATCCATGGCTTTCTCCATCCGGACAACAACACCATTCTCTTTACCGTCATTGACCAGCCATTTTATCAAGAAGGTCTCCTTTTCACAGCCAGCATCCTCTTGCAGCTGGCAGCGCTGTTGAGCGCCTCCCTGCTTTTCGTCCTGTCAACACATCCGGCCGACCTGGTGACGGCGATTACCGAGGCCGGTTGGCCGACCGCCCTTGCCTACCTCGTCGGCAGCCCTCTTCTGCTGCTCCCCGCCATGCGCCGCCGGATCAGAACCATCCAGGCGGCCCAACGCTCCAGGGGGCTGGACCTGGAGGGAAACCGGCTGAAACGCTTTCGTGCCCTTTTTGCCATCATGGCGCCACTTGTGCTCGGTTCGCTGATCGACATCGAGCAGCGGGCTATTGCCTTGGAACTCCGCGGTTTCAATGCGCCGGGAAGAAAAACAAACCGGCGCAGGATAGCCGATTCCAGCAGCCAGAAAATCCTGCGCCTCTCCATGATCGCCCTCTGCCTGCCTGTTATTATCTTCTCGCTTTTGAGTCCGTGATGATCGCCCTGGAAATCTCCTGCTTGACATTCACCTACGCTACCGGCAGGCAGCCGGCCATTACCAATCTGTCGCTGACGATTCAATCGGGAGAGATGGTTGGGGTCATCGGCCCGAATAACAGCGGGAAATCAACCCTCTGTTCTGCCATGGCAGGGATCATCCCCCATTTCCATGATGGCCGCTTCAACGGATCGGTCCAGGTGGCAACGCACGAAACAACTGAACACTCCATAAGCGAACTCACCCGACTCATCGGACTGGTGATGCAGCGACCCGAAAATCAATTATCGGGCATGCGATATACCGTTTTTGATGAGGTTGCCTTCGGCCTTGAAAACCTGGGTGTCAAAGAAAAAGAGATAGATGAGCGGGTAGCGGAAGTCCTCGACCTCACTGGCTTAAGCAGCCTCAGCGACCGCTCTCCTTACGGTCTCTCGGGAGGCCAGCAGCAGAAACTTGCACTTGCTTCGGCGCTGGCGATATCGCCTGAAATACTCGTCCTCGATGAACCGACAACATTTCTCGACCCTCTGGCCGCTCGGCAGGTTTTCGACATTCTGCTGGAATTGCGGAAGCAGGGAAAAACCATTGTCCTCGCGGAACAGCGGCTTGAATGGCTGGCCGAATTCGCCGACAGGATCATCGTCCTCGCAGATGGTAAATTGGCGCTGAGCGGCACTCCAGCCGAAGTTCTGTCCGATCCCATTATCAAAGAGGTCGGTCTCGACTGGCTGGCCTATACCCGGGTTGCGAAAATGGCCAAAGTGAAGGGACTCTGGCCCCAAAAACGCCCATTGCCCGTCACCCTGGCGGAAACAGTTGCCGGTTTTGGCGGCCTTCAGGAGGGAAAAGTGTGCGGATAGTGGTCACAAACCTCCTTTTCCGGTACGGCGACGCAGTCGTTTTGAACGATATTTCTTTTGCCGTTGAACCAGGAGAACATCTTGCACTGGTCGGCCATAACGGTTCAGGAAAAACAAGCCTGGCCAAGCACCTTAACGGCTTGCTGCAACCGGCATCCGGCAGAGTCATGATCGGAGATGTGAATACGGCAAGGGAGCGAACCTCCCGGCTGGCGGGCAAGGTCGCTCTGTCGTTTCAGAACCCGGATGATCAGATCTGTAAGAGAAAGGTGAGTGATGAGATAGCCTTCGGACCGAAAAATCTCGGCTACCGGCAAGAGTGGAGAACAACAGGTGTATGCCGCGCTCTTCGCTTATTTGATCTGGAGCTGCTGCAGGATCTGAACCCTTACGATCTCGGATACAGCGAGCGCAAGCGGGTGGCATTGGCATCGACCCTGGCCATGGACACGCCCATTCTGGTATTCGATGAACCGACCGCCGGCCTCGACCCGAAAGAGGTCGGCCTCTTCAAAAATGCACTGGCCCTGCTCCGGCAGGAATCGAAAACGGTGATTGTCATCAGCCACGACATGGAGCTGGTTGCCGAATTCTTTCCCCGGATGCTGTGCCTGGAAAATGGTGCGCTTCGCTTTGACGGCCCTCCCCGGGAGGGCTTTTTAAATCAGCAGCTGCTTTCCGGTTGCGGGCTGCTGCCGCCGCAGATTGTCAGGGTGGGAATGTGTCTTGGCCACACCGAACCGGCTTTGACAGCTGCCCGGTTCCTTGACAATCTAGTGCCCATCTAAAGTCATTTAGCCAAACCGGAAAAAACCGACCGGAGCACATCATCGCTGAGTCGGGCCTGCAGCCTTTTTTCATATTCATCGATGAATACCGGTTCTCCGCTTTGCTGCTCATCTTCCTGGCAGCGGGAATCATCGCCACACCACTCCTCCCGGGAAGTGGAAAACGTTTCTCTCGTGAAAATACAGGATTTGTGCTGCTCCAGCCATTTATCGGCCTCATCGTGCGTGCCGATGAAGCAGATATAGAGAACAGCTTCCCTTAAAACGGTGATGAAACGGTAGCCGTTGGCAAGAGTATATTTGCTGCAATTTTTCAAGCGGTATTCTCCCCGCTTGGTCCGCTTGCGAAGAAGATTGCGGCTGCACAATCCTTCACTGCGTATTATCTCAAGGATTTCCTCACACTGATCGGCAGCCATTTTGCCCTTCTTGCTCGTTTTACCGAGACGTTCCAGCCGCGCATGAAAATCCTTTGCATACACAAGATGCAGTTTAGCCATACCCCCACTCCGGTATCGATAGCAAAGACGGTTTCCGCATCAAATGAGAGGATAATGGAATGCAAGAGAATCAGGACGCCGAAAAATGCTGCGAGAAGCGATCAGTAAGCACCCCGATACTTATCAGCAGCCACAGCCACTGGAACCGCAGGATCCGGAACTACAGCCGCCGGCCCCGGAAATCGGGTTTGCCGTGCTTATAGAGAACCCGGACCTGTTGCCAGCATCTATAAAATCAACGGTGACAGCTCCGCACTGCTCGGAAAGCTCTTTTGAGATCAACAAGGTAAGAGACTCCGCCGTGGTTACCAGGTCGTCGTGTTTTTTCTCATCAAGAGCAAGGCCGAGGGACGGTCCCGAACAACCGCCCGGCATCACCGCAATTCGAAGAGGGGAAGTGAGGTTGTTCTGGTCAAGATACTCTTGCAGTTTTTCCTGGGCAGGCGCGCTTATTGTAATCATGGCAATGTTGTTCCCTTTTTCGCAATTTTTGAACGATACCCGGCCGCACGTGTCTATGCGGCAGGGCACTACATGCTGCGAGGCTCAGACTATCACTCTCTGCGCCAAAGAGTCAACATGGACTTCTCTATAGAACCAATGGCTTCCATACATTATTCCGATATCACCCCTTTAACCAAATCGCCCTCGCAATTGTCTGGCGGCCTCGACGATGGCACAGAGTTTTTTGTAGGCCACATCTTCCACATTGACAGACCGGCTGGCAAAACAGCCGAAACCGCAGTCCGTATTGAGGAAGAGCTGATCAGGTTGATAGAACTCCAATGCTTTTTCAGCCTTGCCGACGATAAAATCGATGGATTCGACGGTATCCGTCCGTGGGTTGACCACACCCAGGCCAAGCTCGCGATCACCCAGTGCACGACCGACTATGTCGATATCTCCTGCTCTGGGGGTCGCATATTCCAAAACGAACTGATCAATCCTCATGCGCTCAAGAGCCGGCAGCAATTTGGCGTAATCGCCTGTAAGCAGGACTTCCTCCTGCTTGGACCAGTTGCCCCGGCAGACATGGACTCCGACCTTTACGCCACTGATATTTTTGGTGATGCGGTTGATGAGATCTGCCGCGAATTTGAGTTCCTTCCCCGCGTCCCGGCGGGTGGCAAGGGTCGCTCACATGAAGGTGCGGCGCTCGCATTCCTCCGACATGATCAACTCCGTCAGCACCGGCTCGTCGAACTGGACGAAATCGCAGCCCGCATCTCTGAGATCGATCAGTTCTTCCCGGAGGATCTTGACGATATCATCGGCCATCTTCTTATGGCTACGGTACACCTTTCGGGTCAGCGCTCCCACCCACATCGAGCGCGTCAAAAGATAGGGACCGGGAAGGGTGATCTTGACCGGTTTGTCGGTCAGACTGCGCAGGAAGCGAAAATCCTCCAGGGCCAGAGGTTCACGGCGCAAAAGTTTGCCGGTGCAGGTGGGGTTCTTGACCGCGGAAGCCGGCATATCCATGGTGCGAAGCATCTCTTCGAACTCGGCCTTATCCTCCACATAATCGAGCATCTCGGCCAGCGACATCAGGTTGGCGCCCGCCACCTTGTCGGTGAGAAATGCGTAGAAGCTTTCACGCCGGTGCTCTCCGTCGACCAGCACATCCAGCCCGGCCTTTTCCTGGAGGGCAACGGTGCGTCGAATTTCATCTTCGGCAACCGCGAGGTAATCGGTTTTGCTGACGGCGCCCTTCTGAAAACCGCGCAGAGCCTTGAGCATCTGCCGGGAGCGCGGCCAGGAGCCCACCTGGGTGGTGAGGAACGGTTGTTTTTCTATCATGCATTACACCAGTACGAGTTTGAGATCCATGCGCACAGCCTTGATCAGCGTCGCGGCGATGGGAGATCTGGCAACGCTACGTTCCCAGGCCGCTCTCACCTGTTCTTCATTATCAAAGGTCGAGGCGAAGCATTTCAATTCTATCCGGCTGACGCCCGGGTCGCCTTCTTCGATTCCCATATGGGCCAGGATATTGTGGAGGCTGCCGCTCATGGAAATCTCGATGTCGTCGACCTCGAGATTATCCCTGGCACACTCGGTGGCAAAGGCCGTGGCCAGCGCTCCGGTCAGCGCACCGAATAGATACTCGACGGCGCAGGGGTATCTGTCTTTTTCCTCGACACTGACGGGTTGGCCGACATCAAAGGAAAAATTTCGGGCATAGACGGTGGATTTCAGGTGCCCGGTTGCCCGGGTGCGCAGGCGCCATTCGTATTGCTTCGCCTTTTGCAGATCCTCCTTGAGCGCTTCCTCCTCTTCCGCCACGCCGCTGCCCCGCCTGATGAAATAGCGGGTGTAGCCGCCGGCAGACTCTTGGCCCAGGTACTCGTGACCGGCCATGCGACACCAAGGCGGCAGATCGCCTGCCACACTCGGCTCCCGGCTGCGCATCTCGAGAATGCCGTCAATCGGGGTCTTGATCATGTTCTCACGGATCAGCAAAATCAGACCTGAGCCGCAATCGAGATCCCCGCCATCGAAAATGACATCAGGTGTGTATGATCCCTCTTCAGCTTTCACTCTATGTTTCTCCTAGTTTTAATAGGCAACTGCCGGAGAGCCGCCGGCAAGCCATTCGACGAGCGCGGCACCACCAGCCGGAGTTGATCCCGCAATGAGATTCTCCTCGGTAATACCGCGTTTTTTCATGCAGGGAGTGCACACATAAATCTTGCCGCCCGCTTTAATGAATTTCTCGATCAAATCCTTGAGAGGGGCAAAGGGGGCACCCTCATCGATCTTTTCCATTTCTTCCTCCACGGCACACCAGACACCGTCGGAGCTGAGAAAGACCATGGTCTCTTTTTCGCTGCCCTGGGCGGCGTTGGCAACGACGAAACCAAGGGTTGCCTTATCAGGATCTGTTGTACAATGACTAATGGTAACACAAAAGGTATTGGACATGGCTATCTCCTCTTGAGATGTGGCTTTAAGGTTATGAGATAATATGGATGTTGCATTTCGCTCATTTCGTTTTTGGTCATTCTGCACCAGGCCGGCAGTTCCACGGGGGCCCCGGGATCTCTTGAGATTACCAGAATCCTGAGACCGGGCTCCTGATCCCTGATATAGAGATGCAGGTTAACGATGACCCTGCCGCAGGTCTCGTCGCCACCGTCAAACTCGTCATCAAAGTGCCAGGCCGGCAAATCCGGAAACTCCGTCTTCGTTTTCGCCGGTGTTGACGTATCGGGGAACACCGGGCAGGAACCGATCTTGTCGCTACTGTTATACGAATTCATTGAGGGATGACAACAGACATAATAGAGGTAATAACAAAGAGTGAGATACTTCTGGAATCACTACCATTCTTCCTTGAAACTGCCGCTCCGTTCCGATGATATCTGCAATGATGCGGACCAAGGTGCCGTTTACACCTTGATGCCTGCTAAAATTAGTGGAAATTCAAGCATATCACAAACAGGAAATATCTATCAGACATTGGTGACATATCGCTTTTTCCAATGCATGAATGGTTTGCCATCATCGCGCCCCCATGCGCGCTACCAAAACGCTGCATCCGCCGTGCGGGGCAACACCGATTATTGCCGTTATCGGTTCCGCCGAAATACATGCCCTGATATATCTTTGTGCCACAATTCCCGTGGGCGGCGGCGCGCTGGCAATGCTCGTCATCGGTCTTATCATCAATACTATCCCGGCCAGAAGAGGTTATCCGCAAGTTCTGGCTGTAACACGCAGCGCACATCCGCCCGCAGGGGCAGACAATGACAACCATGCAACAGGGAGAAGACCATGAGCATCACCATCAAAAACAGTGTCAAATGGGTCGGCAAAATCGACTGGGAACTGCGCAAATTCCATGGCGATGAATACTCGACCCACAGGGGATCTACCTATAACTCCTATCTGATAGAAGAAGAAAAGGTGGCGCTCATCGATACGGTGTGGGGGCCCTTTGCCCGTGAGTACATCGACAATCTCGCCAGGGAGATCGATCTCGGGAAAATCGATTATGTCATCGCCAACCACGCCGAAAACGACCACAGCGGCGCCCTGCCGCTGTTGATGGAACACATTCCTGACGTACCCATCTACTGTACCAAGAAAGGCGTGCAGTCGCTGCAGGGCCTCTATCATCAGGACTGGAATTTTAAAGTTGTCAAAACCGGCGACAAACTCAGCCTCGGCGACAAAGAGTTGATCTTCGTCGAGGCCCCCATGCTCCATTGGCCGGACAGCATGTTCTGCTATCTCACCGGCGACGAGATCCTCTTCAGCAACGATGCCTTCGGTCAGCACTATGCCTCGGAATTCATGTTCAACGA
>JBEPWT010000080.1:0-12460 GCA_041642275.1 Desulfopila sp.
TCAAGGAAAAGAATCCCGACTCCATACTTTTTTACCGCATGGGGGATTTTTACGAGATGTTTTTCGATGATGCCGAACGGGCCTCGAAGATCCTCGGCATTACCCTTACCTCCCGAAACAACAAGGGTGATGCCGCCAGGGTGCCGATGTGCGGCATTCCCTATCACGCCTGCCAGGGCTATATCGCCAAACTGGTAAAGGCCGGCCACCGGGTGGCTATCTGCGAGCAGATAGAAGATCCGGCGGAGGCCAGGGGCATCGTTCGCCGGGAGGTTATCCGCACCGTCTCGCCCGGCGTGGTCACCGACGACCAGCTGCTCGATGACAAATCCAACAATTTCGTTGCCGCCATCGCTCGCAAGGCGGCAGGCGAGAGCGAGCTGTTCGGCCTGGCTTTTCTCGATCTCTCCACCGGTAAATTTCTCGCCGGTGAATTCACCGACAAAGGCGACGGATACGAAAACGTCCTCGACCAGCTCTGTCGCCTGGCCCCGGCCGAACTGCTCGTCAACGCCGGCGACAGCGATGGTCTGCAGGAGCTCTTGAGCCTTGCTGCAACTCTTCTGCCCGGCCTCTGCATCACCGAACGCGAGGAAGATCTCTTCCACCAGCCCACCTGCCGCCAGAGTCTGCTCGAGCACTTCGGCGTCATCAACCTCTCGGGCTTCGGCTGCGAAGCCATGACCGGCGGCGTCGTCGCCGCCGGCGTTCTCCTCGAGTATGTCCATGCCATGCAAAAAAGCGCCATCGACCATATCGAGACCATCGCCCCCATCGACCTGGGCTCCATCCTGCTCATAGACGACTCCTCGCGCAGGAACCTCGAGCTTACCCAGACTATAATCGGCAGCTCTCGCGAGGGTTCGCTGCTCTCCGTGCTCGACCGGACCTCGACTCCCATGGGGGCGCGGCTGCTCAAAGAGAGCCTGCTCTTTCCCCTTCAGGATGTCGGAACCATCAACCGCAGGCTCCAGGCCGTCGATTTTCTATACAAAAACAACGAGCTGCGCCTCGGAATGAGAAAAGCGCTCGACGCCATCTATGATATAGAACGGCTCAACAGCAGAATGGTGCTGGGCAGCGGCAATGCCAGGGACATGCTGGCCCTCAAACACTCCCTGGCCGGGCTGCCCCTTCTCAAAGAGCTGATAGACCGGTGCGCCACCGACGATTTCCAGGAAATCGCCTCCCGGTTTGAGACACTCGAGGATATTTTCGGCCTCCTCGATGAGGCCATTCATGAAGAGCCGCCGGTGACGCTGCGGGAGGGCAATCTCATCAAGGAAGGATACAGCAGCGAACTCGATGAACTCGTCCACCTGCTCCGCGACGGCAGGCAGCTGATCCTCGAGCTCGAAGCCACGGAACGCCAGGCCACCGGCATCCCCAAACTGAAAATCGGCTACAACAAGGTCTTCGGCTACTACCTGGAAGTGAGCAAGGTGCACGCCGACAAGATCCCCGAATACTATATCCGCAAACAGACCCTGGTGAATGCCGAGCGCTTCATCACTCCCGAGCTGAAGGATTTCGAAGACAAGGTGGTCAACGCCCAGGAGCGCAGACTGGAACTGGAATACCGGCTCTTCACCGACATCCGCAACCGTCTGGGTAAAGAGAGTTCCAGGCTGCTCAGGCTCGCCGGCCTGCTGGCGCGGATCGATTTCTATGCCACCATGGCGGAAATGGCCCATCTTCACCACTACAGGCGCCCGGTTGTCGACGCCGGTGAGGAGATCATCATTGTCGAGGGCAGACATCCGGTTATAGAACAATCGCTGCCCAGCGGCAAATTCGTGCCCAATGACGTCAATCTCAACCAGAAGAGCGATGAACTCATTATCATCACCGGCCCCAACATGGCCGGCAAATCAACCGTTCTGCGCCAGACGGCCCTGATCGTTTTGATGGCCCAGATGGGCAGTTTCGTGCCGGCCGAGGAGGCCCGCATAGGCGTCGTCGACAAAATTTTCACCCGCGTAGGCGCCATGGACGATCTGCGCCGCGGCCAGTCCACCTTCATGGTGGAAATGAACGAAACCGCCAATATACTCAACAACGCCACCAGCAAAAGCCTGGTGATCCTCGATGAAATCGGCCGCGGTACCTCCACCTATGACGGACTGGCCATTGCCTGGGCCGTCGCCGAACATCTGGTGGAAAAAGACGGCAAAGGCATCAAGACCCTTTTCGCCACCCATTATCACGAACTGACGCAGCTTGCCCGCGAACAGGAACGCGTTCAGAATTTTTCCATTGCCGTACGTGAGTGGAACGACACCATTATCTTTCTGCACAAACTGGTGCGCGGAGGCACGAATCGCAGCTACGGCATTCAGGTCGCCGGCCTGGCGGGGGTGCCGGACAAGGTCGTCGAACGGGCCAAGGCCATCATGCGAAGCATTGAAACGGGAGAGCGGGCCGGCGCCGGCAGCTCGGCTCTGCCGCAAAAAGAGGCAGGGAGAAAAAAACAGCCCAGTCAACTGTCGCTCTTCACCTCGCCGGCCGACCCCCTGCGCGACTATCTGCGCAAAATCGACGTCGACGAACTCAGCCCGCGCCAGGCCCTGGAGGTCCTCTACGAGCTGGAGAAAATGGCCTCCTCGTAACAACGTTTCTGCACCAGCTTTTGAGCCCGTCGATTCCGCTGCCGCAAATGAAGAACGCCCGGCGGGCGATCCCCATGCTTTATCCGCGATAGGCGGCGATGCCGGTTACTTCCTGGCCGATGATCAGGGTGTGCATGTCATGCGTGCCCTCATAGGTATAGACCGATTCGAGATTGTTCATATGGCGCATGATCGGATATTCGCCCATGATGCCGTTGGCACCCAGCATCGTTCTCGCCGCTCTGGCGATGTCGAGGGCGATATTGACATTGTTCATCTTGGCCATCGACACCTGGGCCGGTGTATAGGCGCCCTCATCCTTGAGCCTGCCGAGCCGATAGGCCAGCAGCTGTCCCTTGGTCAGCTCGGTGACCATCTCCGCGAGTTTTCGCTGCTGCAGCTGGAAGGAGGCGATGGGTCTGTCGAACTGGATTCTTGCGCCGGCATACTCGAGCGCGGTCTGGTAACAGTTGTCGGCCGCCCCCAGAGCTCCCCAGGCTATGCCGTAGCGTGCCTGGGTAAGGCAGCTCAGCGGCGCCTTCAGCCCCGTGGCTTTGGGCAGCAGGGAGCGATCTTCAGCGACGATGACATTGTCGAAGACCAGCTCGGATGTCACTGAGGCGCGCAGACTCCATTTTCCCTTCATGCGGGGAGCCGTAAACCCTTCCGTCCCCCTTTCCACCAGAAAACCGCGCACTCCCTCCTCCGTCTGCGCCCAGACCACGGCCACGTCGGCTATGGAGCCGTTGGTGATCCACATCTTGGCGCCGTCGATGCGCCAGGTGCCGTCATCATTACGCACGGCCCTGGTCTTCATACCCGAGGGATTGGAGCCGAAATCGGGCTCAGTCAGTCCGAAACAGCCGACGGCATCGCCTGCTGCCATACGCGGCAACCAATAACTTTTCTGTTGCTCCGAACCGTAGGCATATATCGGATACATCACCAGCGAACCCTGCACCGAGGCGAAACTGCGCATGCCGGAGTCGCCGCGCTCCAGTTCATACATGAGCAGACCATAGGCGACGTTGGAGAGACCGGCACAGCCGTATTCCTCCGGCAGCGTCGGTCCGAGGAAGCCCAGCGCCCCCATTTCGGCGACGAGCTGTTGAGGAAACTCTTCGCGCTGGGCGTAATCGTCGATGACCGGCAAAACTTTTTCATTAACGAAGTCCCTGGCTGTCTCGCGCACCAGCCGCTCTTCGTCGCTGAAAAGTCCGGCAAGCCCCATATAGTCTGTCATCTCTCTGGTAATACGCATAATCGCTCCTTAGTGGAAAGACCTTCTATTCGATGGCAGGTGTCCTCTTCGAAAGGATAAGAAGACAACAATATCCGATCCCCTGGCTGAGGTGATCTTTTCTGTTTGTTTTTTTTGCCGTAAACAATTATTTTGACATCGATTGGCTATATGCTCCCGAACCGCTATGATGCCGACCAAGGGTATTATACATCTTCTGTAATATTTAATGATCCGATTCTTCACACCACCTTTTCTCCTTCTCTTCCTTGTGCTGTTTTCCCTGCCGGCCATTGCCGCTGAAACCGGTGATGCTTTTCCTACAACTATACAGGATCGCTATCAAAAATCGAAATTTTTTTACAAACAACTGGAAACGAATTCCAAACTTGGCAACCAGCGGCAGATGTGGCTGAAGTCCAGCCGCAACTTCAGACAGGTCTATCTGGCCAATCCCAAATCGGAACTGGCGCCGGCCTCGCTTTTCATGCTCGGCAAGAACTACCGGCGTATGTATGAGATATTTGGAGAAAAAAGCGACCTGCAGGAAGCCATAGGCTATTACCGCGATTGCGCCAGCCTCTTTCCCCACCACCGCCTTGCCGATGATTCCCTCTACCTCCTCGGAACCATTTTCTCCGATATCCTCAACGAGCCACAGACGGCAGCCCGGTATTTCAGCGACGTTGTCTCCCGCTATCCCCAGGGCGACATGCACCCCCAGGCCGCCACCTCTCTCAAAACCCTCTCCAGCAAATACGATATAGCTCTGCCCCAGGTCATGATCAGCGGCAGTAATCACAAAAAGCTGACCAATGTGCTGCCGGTCAAATACTGGTCTTCAGACGATTACAGCCGGGTCATCATCAACGCCTCCGGACCGGTAACCTATTCGGCACAGCTGCTTGAGAAAAGCGGCACGACTCCGCGCAGACTCTATATCGATTTCCAAAACAGCTATATAGAACCGCGCTACAGGACCCCGGTCCCCATCGCCGACGGCCTGCTTAAGCGCATCCGTACCGGCCAATATACCCAGGAAACGGTACGCGTCGTCCTCGACCTAGAGACCATTTCCTCCTATAAAATTTTCAGTCTCCCGGATCCATTCCGTGTGGTCGTCGACGTCCGGGGCAAGGAACGCCAGGAGCTGCAGCCTGAGGGCAGCAAGCCGGCAAAAGCTCTGCACAAGCCCTCCCTGAAGAACGGTCAGATCATCGTTTTACGATCGCAGAAGAAGCGCAGGGCCGCCGGCACTCCTGCACCGCCAGCCAGGGAGGAAGACAATCTCGACGACTCTCCGGAACTCTCCCTGGCCCAGCAACTCGGGCTTGGTGTGGCCAAGATCGTCATCGATCCGGGACACGGCGGCCGCGACCCCGGCGCCATAGCCAATGGTCTCAAGGAAAAAGACATCGTCCTCAAGCTCGCCAGAAAACTCAGAGACTACCTGGTGCAATCCCTTGGCTGCGAAGTGGTTCTTACCCGCGACAGCGACAGATATATCTCCCTGGAAGAGAGGACCGCCATCGCCAATGGCAACAACGCCGATCTCTTTCTCTCGCTGCACGTCAATGCCCACCCAAGACCCACCGTAAATGGCCTGGAAACCTACTTTCTCAATCTGTCAAGCAACCCGGAGGCCATGCGGGTGGCCGCCTTCGAAAACTCCACCTCTGAGCTTCAGATGAGCGATCTTCAGGATGTCCTCTCCGACATCATGAAAAACTCCAAGATCGATGAATCGGCGCGCCTTGCACATAATGTTCATGCATCATTGATTACCGGTCTGGCTGAAAGCGGTCTCGCCCATAAGGATCTCGGCGTCAAGCAGGCGCCCTTTTATGTTCTTATCGGCGCCGAAATGCCGGCGATTCTCATAGAGATCGCCTTCATCAGCAACGCCGACGAAGCCATAAAGCTCACCGACGACGGCTTCCTCAACTCCTCTGCGGCCAACATCGTCCGCGGCATACGCAGCTATATCGACGCCAACAGCGCCCGGCTCTCTTTCTAGTTCCAGCATCTCAGGCCGACAAGTCCAGGCCAAACCCCGCCAGCCCAGGCCTCTGCCTCCTCTCAAAATCCTGGGTAAAAAAAAAGAGCAATCTCCGAAGAAGAGATTGCCCCATGGTGTTTTGCTCTGTCGCTGCGCTGCTGCTACATTGTCCGCGATGCCCTCAGTCTGGCAAGGGCGCGCTGCAGGGCGGCCTCGGCCCGGGTGCGATTGAGACTCTCGTCGTGCTGGGCCGCCTGGGCGAGGCGCTTTTCAGCTCGCTCCTTGGCTTTCATGGCCCGTTCGACATCTATCTGCGTCCCATATTCGGCACTTTCGACGAGGAAGGTGATTTTATTGTTGGACACTTCACAGAATCCTCCGCTTATCATGAGATTTTCCCTCTTGCTGCCCTTTTCATAGGACAACAGACCGATTTTCACGGTCGAGAGGAACGGCGCATGATTAGCGAGCACACCAAAATCACCTCCATAGCCGGGAGCGTTGACGATATCGACATCGTCGTCCACTACCGGACCGGTGGGAGTGACTACTTCTAATCGTATCTGTTGTGCCATTGATTTGACTCCTCTGAATTACGTTTATGCCCTTTGGGATTTCTCGACAGCCTCATCAATGGAGCCGACCATGTAAAAGGCATTTTCCGGCAGGTCGTCATGTTTGCCTTCGAGGATTTCCTTGAAACCTTGAACGGTATCGGCAACCTTGACGAATTTGCCCGGCATACCGGTGAAGACTTCGGCCACTGTAAACGGCTGTGACAGGTAGCGCTGGATTTTACGGGCTCGGGATACCAGCAATTGATCTTCCTCGGAGAGTTCGTCCATACCGAGAATGGCGATGATATCCTGGAGATCCTTGTATTTCTGCAAGGAAACCTGTACGCCGCGGGCAACTTGGTAATGCTCCTCGCCTATGACATTGGGATCGAGAATACGGGAGGTGGAGTCAAGCGGGTCAACGGCGGGATAGATGCCCAGCTCGGCTATCTGACGGGAAAGGACAACGGTACCGTCAAGATGGGCAAAGGTGGTTGCCGGAGCGGGATCGGTCAAGTCGTCAGCGGGTACATAGACGCACTGGACAGCGGTGATCGATCCTTTGGTGGTGGAGGTGATGCGCTCCTGCAGGCCACCAAGATCCGTTGCCAGCGTCGGCTGGTAACCAACGGCGGAAGGAATGCGGCCGAGAAGAGCAGAAACCTCGGAACCGGCCTGAGTGAAGCGGAAAATGTTGTCGACAAAAAAGAGTACGTCCTGGCCCTGCTCATCACGGAAGTATTCGGCAGCAGTCAAGCCGGTGAGAGCGACACGGGCCCGGGCGCCGGGAGGCTCGGTCATCTGGCCGTATACCAGCGCCGCCTTGGGCAGAACGCCTGATTCCTTCATCTCATGATACAGGTCGTTGCCCTCACGGGTACGCTCACCGACACCGCAGAAAACTGAGATGCCGCCGTGATGCATGGCGATATTGTTGACCATCTCCATCATGATAACGGTCTTGCCGCAGCCGGCGCCGCCGAACAGTCCCATTTTACCGCCGAGAGGAAAGGGGACGAGAAGATCGATAACCTTGATGCCGGTCTCGAGAACACGTACCTCGGTGTCCTGCTCGGTAAACAGCGGGGCCGGGCGGTGAATGGGCATATTGATGGATGATTCAATCGGTCCGAGACCGTCAACCGGTCGGCCGACAACGTTCATGATGCGGCCGAGCGCGGGCTCGCCTACGGGAATGGTGATCGGCTCGCCGGTGTCGCGTACTTCCATGCCGCGTACCAGACCATCGGTCTGATCCATGGCGATGCAGCGGCAGGCGTTATCGCCGAGATGCTGGGCAACCTCGATGACCAGGTTGTCTGCCTCATCGGAGATGGCGGGATTGCTCACCGTCAGCGCGCTCATGATGTTCGGCAGGTTGCCGGCATCGAATTCCACGTCTACAACAGGTCCGATGACCTGCATTACTTTACCTTTTCTTTGCTCACTCATAGGGCCTTACCCCTCCTTGAAAGGTCTAAATTTTATACGATTTGGGATATATTATTTCAGGGCTTCGGCGCCGCCAACGATATCCATGAGTTCTGCGGTAATGGCGGACTGGCGAGCCTTATTATATACTATCGTCAGATTATCGACGATATCCTTACAGGCGTTGGTGGCGTTGTCCATCGCTGTCATACGGGCCGCATGCTCACTTGCTCCGACCTCGAGCATGGCCGCATATATCATGACGTTGAGATAGAGTGGCTGCAGCACGTCCATGATCTCCTCGGTGGAGGGCTCATAGATGTATTCACCGGATATCTTCTTCGACTCCGCCTCTTCGCTTTCTATGGGCTGCACGGGCAGGAAATGGGCGATTGCCGGTTTCTGCACCGCCACGGACCGGAATTCACCGTAGACGATTTCCACCTGGTCGGCATTGCCGTCGAGGAAGTTCTGGGAGACGTCGGTGGCAATCTCGCGGGCGTTGAACATCTGAAAGGAACTCATTATATCCGTGTACTGCTTGCGTACCTTGCCTGTTTTTCTCAGTATCTGGAAGCCTTTCTTGCCGACGCAGACGATGCTGACCGTCTTGCCCTCGCCTTCATACTGGGCCATCAGTTTTTCGACCCGGCGGATTATATTGGAGTTGAATGATCCGCAGAGACCGCGATCCGAGGTTATGACGACGAGTTCCACGGTCTTGACCTCACGGTTTTCCATGAGGGGAAAGTTGGTCGTATTGGCGCCGCCAGACAGATTCGACATAGCCTCGTTGAACTTGGAGGTATAGGGGCGGAACGCCTCCATCTTCTCCTGGGCGCCTCGCAGTCTTGCCGAGGCGACCATGTTCATGGCCTTGGTGATCTGGGCCGTCTTCTTGACGCCCTGGATCTTCATTTGAACGTCTTTTAAACTGGGCATAGCTTGGACCTATCTTTGATTAGTTGAGACCCTTGGTCGCCTTGAATGTTTCACCAAAGCTGGTCAGTGCTGTATTCAGTTTCTCCTTGATCGCATCGGTAAACTCTTGTTGTTCTTTCAAATCAGCGAAGATGGACGGATCGTTCGACTCTATGTAGTTGTAGAGCTCCTGTTCGTAATCGGCCAGGGTGTCCACCGGCAATTTGTCGAGATAGCCGTTGGCGCCGGAGTAGATGATGACGACCTGTTTTTCCATGGGCAGCGGCTGATACTGCGGCTGCTTGAGGATTTCGACCAGTCTTTCACCTCGGGTGAGCTGGGCCTGGGTCTTGGCATCAAGATCAGAACCGAAGGCGGCGAAGGCGGCGAGTTCGCGGTACTGGGCCAAATCGAGTCGCAGGGTACCGGCCACCTGCTTCATGGCCTTGACCTGGGCGGCGCCACCGACCCGGGAGACGGAGAGGCCGACGTTGATTGCCGGACGAACGCCGGAGAAGAACAGGTTCGGCTCGAGATAGACCTGGCCGTCGGTGATGGAGATAACGTTTGTGGGAATAAAGGCGGAAACGTCGCCGGCCTGAGTCTCGATGATCGGCAGAGCGGTGAGGGAGCCGGCGCCCAGTTCATCATTGAGCTTGGCCGCCCGTTCGAGCAGGCGCGAGTGGTTGAAGAAAATATCGCCGGGGTAGGCCTCGCGTCCAGGGGGACGGCGGAGCAGCAGGGAGAGCTCGCGATAGGATACGGCCTGCTTGGAAAGATCGTCGTAGATGATCAGGGCGTGCTGGCCGTTATCCCGGAAATACTCGCCCATGGCGCAGCCGGCAAAAGGAGCGATGTACTGCATCGGCGCCGGATCGGAGGCACAGGCGGCGACCACGGTGGTGTACTCCATGGCGCCGTGCTTGCGCAGGGCCTCGACCACCAGAGCCACCGTCGATTTCTTCTGGCCGACGGCCACGTAGATGCAGTGCACGTCGGTTTCTTTCTGGGCGATGATGGCATCGACGCAGAGCGCGGTCTTGCCGATCTGACGGTCGCCGATGATCAGCTCGCGCTGGCCGCGGCCGACCGGGGTCATGGCGTCGACCGCCTTGGCTCCGGTATAGCAGGGTTCATGCACGCCTTTACGGGCGATAACGCCGGGGGCCAGAACCTCGATCTTGGAGGTGTTCTTGGCGTCTATGGCGCCGAGACCGTCGATGGGATAACCGATACCGTCGACGACGCGACCTTCCATTTCGGGGCCGACCGGAACCTCGGCGATGCGGTTGGTTCGCTTGACGACGTCGCCTTCCTTGATCTTGTCAACACTGCCAAGTACGGCGCAGCCGACGTTGTCTTCCTCGAGGTTGAGGGCAAGACCCATGATGCCGCCGGGAAACTCGAGAAGCTCCAGGGCCATGCAGTTTCTTACTCCGTAGACACGAGCAATACCGTCACCGACGGAAATAACCGTTCCCGTCTCGCTCAGGTCGATACTTGTCTCGTACTCCCCAATCTGGTCTTTGATGATCTGACTAATTTCTTCGGCTTTGATCTGCATCTATTCTCTCCCTCTAATGGAATCTTTTAAACCTGCAAGCTGTGTCTTGATACTGCCGTCCAGAACCAAATCTCCCACTTTAGCCACAATTCCGCCGATAAGAGAGGGATCAACGCTGGTTGACAGTTCGACCTGCTTGCCTGTTAACTTTTCAAGTGCCGCCTTAATCTTGGCCTGCAATTCATCACTGAGTTCTACTGCTGAAGTCACGGATCCGTGGCTGATGTTCTTTTCCTCGTCGACCATCATCCTGAATTCCTCGGCGATCTCCGGCAGGATATCGGCACGCTTCTTCTCCACCAGCAGGTTGAGAAAATTGGCCGGGACCTTGTCGACTCCCATGGAGTCGATCAACGAAACCATCACCTTCTGCCTGACATCAATTGGGTAGAGGGGATTTGTCAGTGCATCAGCAACTTCCGGAGTAGATGTATAAAGCCCGGCCACGCCCTGGAGCGTCTGGTTGTAGGCTTCATACGCATCGTTTTCTTTGCCAACGGCAAACAGCGCCTTGGCGTATCTTCGCGCTAATATTGTCTGTTTCACTGTACGGCCTCTACTTTGTCTAGGTAATCTTCGATGATCTTCACCTGATCTTCAGGTTTGAGATTCGCTACGATTAACTCCTCGGCCATGGCAGCCGCCTGATTGGCAATATCGTCTTTGAGTTTGCGACGGGCGACCATGAACTCATTGGCAATGGTCATTTCCGCCTGGCGCTTCATATCTGCGGCAGCCTGTTCGGCTTTCTCCAGTATTTTGGCCTTTTCAATCTCCGCCTGGGCAACGGCTTTTTCGACAATGGTATCTATCTCTTTTTCCATGCCGGCAAGCTTTTCCTCGAACTGCCGGTAGGATTTTTCCGCTTCCGCCTTTCGTGCTTCCAGGTCCTCGATGTCATCCTTGATTTTCTGCTGGCGTCCGGCCAAACCGCTGGCGATGGGTTTGGCGCCGAATTTGACCAGCAGGAAGACGAGAACGGCAAAGTTGAGGATGCGAAAAAACAGATCCCACAGTTTCTCCGAGGAAAGACTGCCTTCACTGGCAGCCCAGACCGTCGAAGCCGTCAGGCAGAAACAGAGTGCCACCGCCAAAAGGGCCAATCCGCCGGTAATATGCTTTACTCCTCTCATCGTTAGAGACTCCTTCCAAGAATTTTTCCAGCCATGTCGGATGCGAAAGCTTCAAGATTCTGCTGGAGGGTTTTTCCAGCAGCATCAACCTGGCTTTTCAGTTCCGTCATTTTCTCCTTCTTCCCGGCCTCGACCTCCGCCTTTATCGCCGCAAGCTTCGTATTTCCCGCCTCTGCTGCTTCCGCCCGCGCCGAGTCAAGGGCAGCCTTTGCCTTGCCGGAGGCCAAAGCCATTTTCTTGTCTACTTCTTCCTGCCGGAGACGGGCGTTTTTCTGGAATCGCTCGATATCCTCCTGCGTCCCCTGCATCTTTTTCGATCTTTCGCGCAGAATCTTCAATACGGGTTTGTACAGAACTTTATTCAGAAGAAACATCAAAATGATGATGTTTATCATCTGAATAACTAGGGTGATGTCCATAGTAATCATGTTTACACGCTCCCGGTCGGCTTAGAAAAATAGTATTAAACATTCAGCTGCCTGAACGACGACATGCTGCTGGTAAACACATTTGTGCAAGCGAATGAATCAATGGCCATCCGGCGCTAAAATGAATGACCATTCACAACGAGAAAAACCTTTACTGCAAATATTCTCAGGTGTCAACCAATTTATCTGGAGCAGGAACTTAACACCGGTATTCATACCTTTTTTCCGCATCGTCCCTGCTCTGGAACACCGGCAACAGCCGCTCAACCCTAACCGCCAAGAATATCTCTGACATTTGCCGGCACAGAGCGGATGGCCTCGCCGATTTTATCCGGCATGGTGCCGCCGGCCTGAGCCATGTCCGGCCTGCCGCCGCCCTTGCCGCCAACCGTCTTGGCGCATCTGTTGACCAGCTCGCCGGCGCTTATTCTTTCTGTCAGATCATCGGTGACGATCGCCAGCAGCGCCGCCTTGCCCTTTATGACCCCGCCCAAAACGGCGACGCCGCTGTCCAGTTGATCCCTGATTTTGTCCCCTACTTCGCGCAGGGTCTTGGGGCTGTCGAGGACTATTTCGGC
>JBEPWT010000081.1:0-12434 GCA_041642275.1 Desulfopila sp.
AGACCCGGGCCAGGAGTTCAGCGGCCGCAACATTCTCTATATCAAAACCACCCTGGCTGAACTGGCCGCCGAGAGGAACCTGAGCGTCAGCGCGGTCAGGGAATCACTGGATCGCTCCAAGACCGCCCTTTTTTCCCGAAGAAAGGAAAGAACCCCTCCCCATCTCGACGATAAGATTCTGACCTCCTGGAACGGCCTGATGCTCTCCGCTCTGGCCCGCGCCGGCAGAATCCTCGGAAAAGAGCGGTACCTGGAAAAGGCGGAAGCCGTGGCCTCCTTTATTCTCGAGAACATGATGGCCGACAACCGGCTGCTGCGCCGCTGGCGCGACGGCGAGGCCCGTTTTGACGCCGTCCTGGAGGATTACGCCTTCTTCATCCAGGGATTGCTCGATCTCTACGACGCCACCCACAACAGCGTTCATCTCCGCAATGCCATCGATCTCAGCGAGCAGCAGCTGGAGCTTTTCGCCGATAGCGGCGGCGGTTTTTTCAGCAGCCAGGAAAAAACAGACCTGCTCACCCGCATGAAGGAAACCTACGACGGCGCCGAACCTTCGGGAAACTCCGTTGCCGCCCTGAATTTTCTCCGCCTTGGCCGGATGCTCTCGCAGGCAAAATGGACCGCCATCGCCGAAATGACCATCCGCACCTTCGGTTCCGTATTGGAAAGCCAGGGCTCCGCCATGGTGCTGATGCTGGCCGCCCTCGAACTCTCGCTTCATCCTCCGACCCAGCTGGTCATCGCCGGCAGCGTCTCCTCCCCGGAGACCCAGGCGCTGCTGGCCCCGGCCAACGAGCGCTATCTGCCGCAACTGCAGGTGCTCCTGGCCGACGGCGGCGAGAACCAACGGTTCGTCTCCCAGTATCTGGAGAGCATAAAGAGTATGGAGCAAATCGAGGGCAGAGCCGCGGCCTACCTCTGCAGAGACTTCAGCTGCCAGGCGCCAACCACTACTCCGGAAAAGCTGGCTGAACTGCTCGAGGAAATCGTCTGATCCTGCCGGCAGCCAGTATTGACGCCACGGCATGTACAAGAAGCCGCGGCTTTGAAAAACCGGCAGGGACCTTTTCTCATCGGCTCGAAGGAGAATTGTTTTTCATCCGCCACTCTGATCTTCCATACCAAGCGCTTTGGCACGATCCATCCAGAGTTTTCTGGCAAAGACCCGCATATCTTCAACTTTATCCATTTCATCCATGATTTCGACGCCAATCAGGGTTTCGATCAGATCTTCGAGAGTTACCAGTCCCCTCATCGAACCGTGCTCGTCGACAACCAGGGCAATATGCTGGCGTTCCTTGAGAAATCGTTCCAACAGGAATGAAACGGAGATGGTGCCCGGCACCACCGGAATTTCACGCTTCAGCGAGGCAAGCGGTGCATCAAGATTATGCGCCTTTTTGAGCAGAACATCATCTCTGAGAACAAAGCCGGTGATGTTATTTAAAACATTCTTGTAGAGGAGCAAGCGCGAAAACTGTGTCTTTGATATCTGTTCCATTGCCTTCGATATCGTCATATCCTCAGGAAGAGCCGAGACCACGGTGCTTGGCGTCATGACATCGGAGACCATCACGGATTGGAGTTGCAATAAGTTTTTGATGATCCGCGACTCCGTATCATGAATACCTCCGGTCCGGGCGCCAACCCGAGCCATGGCCATGAACTCATCTCTGCTGAAGATATGCAATTTGGTGTCCCGGGCAATGACCTTTGTGATTTTCTCCGATAACCACACGATTGGATAGAGAATAATGATCAGGCTGTGAACGAAGAAGATGGTGAAACCGACCAGGTGCGGCCAATAAACCGCGCCTATGGTCTTCGGGATGATTTCGGAAAGAAAGAGAATCAGCAACGTCATGACGGCCGAGAACAGACCGAACCATGTACTTCCAAAAACTATCGAAGCCTCGGCTCCGGCGCCTATCGCCCCGACCGTATGGGCGATGGTATTCAGGGTCAGGATAGCCGCCAGCGAACGGTCGACGTTATCATGCTTCAATCGCTTGAGCAGAGCCGCCCGTTTCGGCCGATGCTCTTTCTGGCTTTCAACATACGAAGGTGTAATACTTAACAACACAGCTTCAGCGATTGAACAGAGAAAGGAAAAGACCAGTGCCAACAGCACATATATAATCAGGAAAATAACATGGGCGTTAATGGGCGCAAGAGGGGTGTCCCGGGACACTTCCGCACCAAAAACGGGAACGCAAATACCTACCAGTAGCAATGCCGGCACAGCCAGCGCAATCATATATGATGTACACTTTATATCCCGTTTGTAACCTGATTTTGACAGTTTCATATTGTCGGACATCATAACCACAGATTTCATCGGCGTCTATTGAAAAAGCAGACCGCTGGCCAGCCAGTAATAAACGATATAGGCTCCGGCAATGATGATAAGCAGAGCGGAAATCTTCTCGACATAGGGCAGAAACCTGCGCATGGCGCCGACGACCACACCCTCCTTGACCAGTGCCATGCCGATGGTGAGAATCAATAAAACCAAGCCCATGCCCAATATATAACTGACAAACTGAACCGCACCGCCGACCATGTCTCCGGCAGTGAAGGAACTGCCGACGATGGCCAGAAATATGGGCAGGGTACACCCAAGTGAGGTGGCGCCGAAGGCTACTCCGAAGAGAAAGAAGCCCTTCAGCGTCATATTCCGGGGATCACCGATTTTACCGCCGATCTCCAGCATGATTGGCAGGGATATGTGCCTGCCGAAAAGGATGGATACCCCCAGAATGAACAGCAGCGCACCGACAATAAGGGCTATCCACGGCATAAACCGGCCTAGATAGGCGCCGCCCGCCGAAACCACCAGACCGACCAGCCCAAACAGCAGGGCGAAGCCGGAAGTGACTACCAGGGTGACCCAGACCGCTCTGGTGAGTCTTGCCGCAATCGATCGGCGGCGAAAATCCTCCTCCCTGACACCCAGGTAGAGGGAGAGGTAGACCGGCAGCATAGCAAAACCGCAGGGATTGACAGCGGAAACCATGCCTGCTCCGAAGGCATAGCCCAAGGGCAGATACCCGGCCACCTGACTGAGCCACTGGCTGACCCATGCCTGTAATTCCATAAAATTAACCTCTTTTTTCCAGGGCCGTCGCCCACCTTCAAAGAGCAGGGCAGGATTTCTCTGCGCCAGTGACAGGACTTTTGCCGGATTTCGGCATTACAATATTCAGATTGGCCGAAAATGCAATACCTATGAACCTCGACAGTTCTCTTCCTCCCCTCACCAGGGGGCGGGTACCATGCCCCCCACCCTCTGCTTTTGCCATCCCGCTGAAGGTGGCAAATGCCCGCACCGCCGCTGCCTAACTGGAGAAAATAGCCTTTCTTGCGCAAAAGCACTGTGTCGCAGGGGTTTCGACGGAGCCCCCCGCCTCCAACGCATACCCTCAGGACCAATGGGTATGTTTATATTTATAATTATTTCGTATTATTTACGCCTGCTCAAATATTTTCGACCATGGTCGACTTTTTTTGTTGCACTCTCTGCAAATATGGTTATAAATCTCGACTGCATTCGACTTTTGCCATACACAGAGGACACATCCATTATGACCACACTGCGGGAAAAGAAAAAACAACTCACCAGAAAGGCCATCATCGAGGCGGCCGTCCGCCTCTTCGGCCGGAAAGGATTCGAGAAAACCTCCATCGAGGAGCTCGCCAGGGAAGCCGGCATCGGCAAGGGAACCATCTATACATATTTCCAGACCAAGGCGGAGATTTTCTACGCCTTTTGCGAAGAACAGTTTGAGTTCATACACAAAGAACTGGCAACCAAGACCGACCCGGAGGCGCCGGTCATAGAGCGGGTGATGACGGTGTTCATGGGCGAGTTTCTCCATGTCACCCAAAACAAGGAATTTGGACGCTTTTTCATGCAGCGGGTCCTTTTTCCCGAGGAATACGAAAAAAACAGCCGCGACGAAGTCGACAACAAGTGGCTCGAACTCCTGTTCTCCATCTACCAGAAAGCCCAGCAGCGGGGGGAGCTTCGCCAGGATATCGATCTGCTCTACCTCGCCGGTCATTTTTATGCCCTCTATATACTGGTAGTATCATCCTGGTACAGCGGCAGGATCGAAACGGAAGAAGTCGCTTCGTCAATGCGGCTGCTCTTTCAACAGGCACTCGACGGACTCGCCCCGACCAAATCCTCACTTTCGAACAATCAAGGATGAAACATATGGATCCTCAACAGACAATACCAACGACACCTCGGGCTAAAACGGTATTTTTCATCTGGAAACTCCTGCCGAGACTGGTCCTTTTGACCATGTTGATTTTCATCGTCGCCATGGCCATGGCGATACTGAAAAAGCAGGAGTCTATCGCCGCCGACAAAACCAAGGAGGTGGGGTTGGAACGGCAGCCAGTCAATTCCGTGGTCTACCCCCTGCATCCTTTGGTGATCAGAGACAGGCTCAATCTGCCAGGAAGCATAGAACCCTGGACGGAGCTTGAACTCATGGCCAAGGTCGGCGGCAGCGTCACCGAAATCCTCGTCGAAGAAGGTGATGAGGTTAAAAAAGGCGACATTCTCGCCCGCATCGACGACAACGACTACACAATCGCCGTACAGCGGGCCGAAGCGGCCTACAAGCTCGCCAGAGCCGACTACCAGCGGGACAAGGCGATTTTTTCCAAGGGCGTCATTCCTGAAGCCCAGCTCGACGCCAGGGAAACGGCGATGCTCACCGCCAAGGCCGATCTCGACAACGCCAGGCTGCGCCTCTCCCGCACCACCATCGAGGCGCCGATAAGCGGCGTTGTCCGCCGTCTCGATGCCAAAGTGGGCCTGCTGCTGGCCGTGGGCGACCCCATCGGCCAGCTGCTGCGCATAGACAAGGTCAAGGCCGTCATCGGCATACCCGAATCAGACGTAGCCGCGGTGCGCAGCCTTGAAAAGGTCGACGTTACCCTGCAGGCCCTGGATAACCAGGTGATCACCGGTTCGATCCATTTTCTGTCGTCCTCGCCGGACACCACGGCGCGGCTGTATAAACTCGAGCTCGAAATCGACAACCCGTCGCGAGCCATCCTGCCGGGCATGTTCGTCAGAGCCGACATTATCAAACGAACCGTCGATGATGCCATTACCGTTCCTTTTTACAGCGTCATCTCCCGCAACGACGAACAGTTCGTCTATATTGAAGAACAGGGGCGGGCGAGAAAGAAAATGGTCGAGCTCGGAATCATGGAAAAATGGATGGTCGAAGTCAGAAAGGGTCTCAACCCCGGCGAAAGACTGGTGATCGAGGGTCACCGCGCCATCGAGGATGGGCAGGAAATCGAGGTCGTCAAGGTCGTCAACTCTCTGGATGAGTACCGGTTATGATAATCTCCGATACAGCCATACGCAAAAGCACGACGGTGGTGGTGCTCACTATCCTCTTGATCATCTTCGGGGTATACAGCTATCTCTTTCTGCCGCGCGAGAGCGATCCGGATATCACCATTCCCAATGTCTTCGTTTCCACCAGCTACCGCGGCGTCTCGCCGCAGGATATGGAGACGACGGTGACCATTGAAATAGAAAAGAAGATAAAGGGTCTCGACGGCCTGAAAAAATTGCAGTCGATCAGCTCCGAAGGCCTTTCCTCCATAAACGTCGAATTTGTCACCGGCACCGATATCGACCAGGCGCTGCAGGATGTCAAGGACAAGGTCGACGAGGCCCTGGGAGAGTTGCCCTCCGACCTCGACGAAGACCCGGTGGTGTTCGAGGTAAACTTTTCGGAGATGCCCATCGCCGTCTTCTCGATCTCCGGCACCTGCGGCCTGCCCTGCCTCAAGAATATCGCCGACGACCTCCAGGACGATTTCGAGTCCATCACCGGCGTTCTCGAAGCAGAGGTAACCGGCGGCCTGGAGCGGGAGATCCGCGTGGAGGTATCCCCGGAAAAGCTCGCCTATTACGGTCTGACCATAGGAAGCTTCCAGCAGGCGGTACGCAGCGAAAACCAGAATACCTCCGGCGGCAACATCCGTCTGGGCGACGGCCGGTATCAGCTGCGTGTTCCCGGCGAGTTTTCCACGCCTGAGGAAATCTACGGGCTGGTACTCGCCACCCACCAGGGCCAGCCGGTATACCTCAAGGACGTGGCCACGGTGATCGACGGTTTCAAGGAGGAAACCAGCCGTTCCCGTCTCGACGGCCGTTCAGCCGTCAATATCGCTGTCAAGAAGCGTTCGGGAGAAAACATCATCGATATCAGCGAACAGGTCGATGCCATTATCGCCAAACGCCAGGCCAGCTGGCCCAGCGGCACGGAAATAACCAAGGTCATGGACAAGTCCCGGGACATCGAGCTGATGGTGGCCGATCTCGAGAACAACATCCTCTCCGGACTTGTGCTGGTATTGATCGTCATCTTTTTCGTCATGGGCATTCGCAATGCCCTGCTGGTCAGCATGGCCATCCCGCTTTCCATGCTGCTCTCCTTTACGGTTCTGCATATACTGGGAATAACCCTGAACATGGTGGTGCTCTTCAGCCTCACTCTCGCCCTGGGCATGCTGGTGGACAACGCCATCGTCATCATTGAAAACATCTACCGTTTCATGGAACAGGGCGCCGGCCGCATAGAGGCGGCGATGAAGGCCACCTCCGAGGTGGCATATCCGGTCATCGGTTCGACCTTCACGACACTGGCCGCCTTTATCCCCATGCTCTTCTGGCCCGGGATCATGGGCGAGTTCATGAGTTACCTGCCTCTCACCCTGATCATCACTCTCTCTTCGAGCCTGTTTGTGGCGCTGGTGATAAACCCGGCCCTGGCCTCCATCTTCATGAAGGTCAAAAACCCGACAAGCGGTGCAAAGCGCAGCATGGAAGAGGTCTCCCGCGCCGTGGAAAAACCCGTTGCCATAAAGGGTCCGTTTTTGAAGAGCTACACCAGGATTCTTTCTTCGGCCTTGGATATGCCGCTGACCGTCATATTAACGGCCTTCTGCGTCTTGATTCTGCTGTTTGAATCCTGGCTGCTGGTCATCGGCCTGGAAAAACCGGTGGAGTTCTTCCCGGAGATAGATCCCAAGGGCATGTATCTCAACCTCGACGTGCCCGAAGGAGCCGATCTCGACTACATCGACACAATCATCAATCGCATGGAGATCGCGCTGGCGGGATACGGCTCCAGGGTCGACATGACCCCGGAGCAGGCCCTGGCGGGCAAGAAGCACACCAAGGCCACCGGCGAGGAATTTTACGGTCCCAGCGATCTGGCCAACATCAAAAACATCTATACCAAGGGGGTTCTCAGTTCCGGCGGAGGCCAGGCCTTTGCCGCCAACACCCCCAACCATATCGGCGTCCGTTTTCTCGAAATCGACGAGCGTCTGCGCAATACCCATGAGACGGTCGATGAGATCCGCGAACGCCTGGCAAACATTGCCGGAGCCAAGATCACCATTGCCATGGAAGAGGACGGCCCACCCACCGGTGCACCGATCAACATTGAAATCGCCGGAGAAAATTTCACCGTCCTCGGTGAAATAGCCCGCCACATCAAGGATATTCTTGAACAGGTCCCCCATGTCAAAGACGTCCGCGACGATTTCGTCGAGGGCATCCCCTCGGTGCAGGTCAACGTCGACCGGCAGAAAGCGGCGCTGTTCGGCCTCTCCACCGACGGCATAGGTTTTGCGTTGAAAAGCGCCTATAACGGCCTGGAGGTCTCCTCCTTCCGCGAAGGCGATGACGACTACGACATCACCGTGCAGCTCGGGGAAGGCAACCGCCGGGTGGTGGATGTGCTCCATGAGCTGATGCTGCCGACGCCTTCGGGACAGATGGTGCCGCTGTCGACCATCGCCACCGTCAGTTTCACCGGCAGCCTCGGTGATATAACACGGATCAACAACGAACGGGTGGTGACCGTCAAGGCCAACGTCGACGAGACCAGGATACCCGGGCCCGTTGCCCGCCAGCAGGCAGCGGAGATCATGAAGGACCTGCCCGTCCCGCCTGGATACACTCTCAAATTTACCGGCGAACATGAGTTTCAGAAAGAATCGGAGCAATTCCTCTCCAAAGCATTCGCCGTGGCCCTGCTCCTTATTTTTCTGGTACTGGTGAGCATGTTCAACTCAGTGACCCAGCCGTTTATCATCATGACCTCGGTCATCCTCTCGCTGGGCGGCGCCTTTCTCGGCCTCACCCTTTTCCGGTCGCCGTTTGGCATTATCATGACCGGTGTCGGCGTCATCTCCCTGGCCGGCGTCGTCGTCAACAACGCCATCGTCCTCATCGACTATACCAACAAATTGCGACTACGCGGGCTGGCTCTGCGCGATGCCGTCATCTCCGCCGGCGCCACCCGTCTGCGGCCGGTGGTACTGACCGCCGTGACCACCGTCCTTGGGCTCATTCCCATGGTTACCGGCGTTTCCTTCGATTTTCACCTGCTGGAGATTTCCTGGGTAAGCGAATCGAGCCAGTGGTGGCGGTCGATGGCGGTGGTGGTTATCTTCGGGCTTTTCGTCGCCACCTTTCTGACGCTGATCGTCGTGCCGACGCTGTACTATCTGCTGGAGCAGTTCGCCCACATCCGCAGCAGGGCCATGGCCAGAATCAGCCGGATCTACTGGAAGCCGTATCCTCTGCTGGCCGGCGAGAAACGGAATTCACACAAGACGGACAGCTGAGAGACGGGGAGGAATCCTTGCTGAAGAGGCTGCCGGCAAGAAAGAGTCTTCAGATCTGCTTTTCGAGCTGCTCGACGAGGACTTCGGCGGCAATCTTCAGTTTCTCAACTTCCTCCTGGAGCCCGTCAAGCCGGTTCCGGCCCGCCCTGCTCTCGATATCGAGCGCCAGCTTCTGGCACGGTCCGGCGGCAAAGTGATTGACGGCTCCCTTGAAGGCGTGCGCCGCCGAGCTGATCTCCGCGCCGTCGCCACTGCGCATCGAAGCTTCGAGGGCGCCGAGCAGCACCTCCTTGCGGGCGATGAACATTTCCGCCAGATCTGCCAGCAGTTCCTCGTCACCGCCAACATACTCCAGGGCCTGCTGACGGTTCCAGGTCTCAGGTTCCTCTGGTTTCGAGCAACAGCCCTCCACTTTTTCCAAGATCTGCTGCTCCCTTTGAAAAACTGTTCCGGAGGTATCTTCGAGATAGGGCTGCAGGTGCTGGAGGAGTGTTTCAGGCTTCATCGGTTTCGTCAGAAAACCATCCATACCGACTGCCAGGCAACGATCTTTCATAGCCGGCAGGGCATTGGCCGTCATGGCCAGAATGGGCAGGCGGGTATCGCCCTGCTCTTTTTCACGCCGGCGTATGACCTTGGTGGTTTCAAGACCGTCGACACCGGGCATCTGGATATCCATGAGAACGACATCATATCTCTTCTCCATGGTCTTCCGCACGGCTTCGTCGCCATCGGCGGCGACATCGACATCGAAGCCGATTCTTTCCAGGATCATCTGGCCGACATGACGATTGATATGTTCGTCATCGACGAGCAGCACTCTTGCCCCCTCCACCTCAATCCTTGTGGGCGAAGCAACCTCATCCTGCGGCAAGGCGTCCAGGATCTGCTCGTACAGCTGAGTGAGGCGTATCGGCTTGAGTATGACGCCGGCCACGTTCTTAGCCTTCATTCTTTCTACAATGCCGCCCTGGCGGGTGAGGACGAACAGTTCCGGCCGGCGGCGGCCGAAGAGCCTGTCCAGCTCTCGAATGAACCCATCCGGGTCATCGGCGATGGCGTTGTAATCGACGAGGAGGAGTTGTGGTACATACCCCGTCTCTACAAACTGTTGCAACTGGTCCAGGATGTCGTCACCGCCGTTTTCGAACCTGCTGCGCAGTCCACTTCCGCGCAAATACTGGCTAATAATAGTGCTGCACGTTTCACAGTTGTCGAAGAGTGCTATCTTTTTTTCGACCAGTGCACCATCGGCGCAACTATCGGCGGCTATCTCAAAACTCATGGTGAACCAGAAGGTTGTTCCCTGCCCCGAGCTGGAGGTGACGCCAATTTCACCACCCTGCAGTTCGACCAGCTTTTTGCATACATTCAGGCCGAGGCCGCTTCCGCCGTATTTTCTGGCAGTATCGGCCTCCGCCTGGGTGAACATCTCAAAGAGACCGTCTATTTTCTGCTCTTCGATACCGATGCCAGTATCCTCGACATCGAAACGGAGCCTCTGCGTCTGGGGTCCGGTATCAATGAGACCGACCCTGAAGCTGACTTCGCCGACTTCGGTAAATTTGACGGCATTGCTGAGCAGATTGGTGATGATCTGACGCAGCCGGGTGGGATCGCCTACTACCGTGGTGGCGACCTCCAGCGGCAGATAGCAGTGCAGACGTAAGTTTTTGGAGCGAGCGGTATCGATGTAGAGGGAAACACATTCTTCAACGATCTCCCTGAGGTCGAAAGTGATACGTTCAAAATCCATTTTCCCCGATTCGATCTTGGAAAAATCGAGGATATCGTTAATAATCAGCAGCAGTGAATCGGCTGAGCGAACGGCAACATCGAGGAGCCGCTTCTTCTCTTTGGAAAAAGAAGATTCCTGCAAGAGGGAGAGAACCCCGACCACCCCGTTCATGGTCGTTCGGATTTCGTGGCTCATATTGGCGAGAAAATCACTCTTCGCCTGCGCCGACAGCAGGGCCTTGTCCCGCTGCCGCTCAAGCTCCGCCGTACGCCGGTGCACAAGACGCTGCACTTCGTCGTCTGCGGGAAAGAGTTCTTCCGTTGCCGCTGTCGGTGCGAGGGCTTTGTGGTGAATATTTCCATGAGCCCCGACTCTTTTTTTTCCCGCTATTCGCCGGGAGAACAGCAGCGAAAAGAGCAGCAGCACAACGCAGCCTGCCACCGCATTTACGCTCATGGTCTGATAGAGGATCAACAGCCCCAGAGGTCTGTCATCGTGAAAGACAATACGGGAATATTGCACCATCAGTAAAAATGGCCAGCCTACCGACAGATGCTCACCCAACATCATCGAGGTGGGGAGCGGCCCCTGCTCCCGGCCATATTCAACCAGCATCCTGCCATCGCTGCTGTATAATTCCGCCCCATCGAGCATATAGAGACGGGAGGCGGCAGCCATTTCCCGGTCAATTGCACCAATATCTCCCTCGGTCAGGGGAAGACGTATTCTTTCAGCGGAAAGTTCGGCAACCACGGTCAGCTTATCGACCACGGAGGTTTTGTTGATATGATAAGAGGTATAGAGCGCGGCCAGGAGGATCACGAAGAGAATGGCGATAGCTGCTCCCCTGACAAGCCAGGATGTTTTTAGAAATCGATGCGCATTTGTCATGTTGTCAATTTGCCATGTTGTCACTATCCCGCTGCCGGCTGGTATTTCTTCCCATGGCCGAAAAGAGTATCGTATTTTCCGGTGATGAGCAATATTATTGGCGACATGACGGTCAAATAGATGCGCGAAACATCGTTTTTCATCCCCTCTGCATGTTGGTTAGTGTCTGTCCCGATTTGGTATTTACCGCTTTTCATAGTATACTCCCAAGATGAAGCGCCACCGCCACCGTGTTGATGGCATCTTCTTTCGATCACCCTGCAGTGCCGGTACAGTCGAGAGACTAACCAGGTCTGCCGAGCTGCAGCATGACTGGGGACATCATGGAACCGTCGTATCTTCAACTCTTTCACAGCGGCGAACTCAGCAAACGCATTGCCGCGGCACAGAAACTGATGGAATGCTGCACCGTCTGCCCCCAGAACTGCAGGGTGGATAGAATCGCCGGCAGTCTTGGAGTCTGCGGCGTCGGGGCCCTTGCTCCCGTTTCCAGCTATGGACCCCACTTTGGAGAGGAGCGGCCGCTGGTCGGCAGCAGCGGCTCGGGAACCATCTTTTTTGCCTCCTGCAACCTGCTCTGCATTTTCTGCCAGAACTACGAGATAAGTCATTTCAGTGAAGCCGGGGCCAGGCATCTCACCAGTGGGGAACTGGCGGCAATCATGGTCGACCTCCAGCACCAGGGATGCCACAATATCAACCTTGTCACCCCCACCCATGTGGTACCCCATATTCTCGCCGCCCTGCCGGAGGCGATACAACAGGGTTTGAAGCTGCCTCTGGTCTACAACAGCAGCGGTTATGATGCGGTTGAGACGCTTGAACTGCTCGACGGCGTCATCGATATCTACATGCCGGATTTCAAGTTCTGGTATAACGAAACAGGTAAAGCCTTCACCAGGGCCGACAATTACGCCGATATCGCCCGGGCGGCCATTACAACGATGCAGCGGCAGGTGGGGGATCTGGTGGTCGACGACAGGGGCATAGCCACCAGGGGGCTGATTGTCCGCCATCTGGTGATGCCCGGCCAGGTGGAGGAAAGCGCCATGATCCTCAAGTTTCTCGCCGAGGAGATATCACCACGCTGCAATGTCAACATAATGGACCAGTACAGACC
>JBEPWT010000082.1:0-12312 GCA_041642275.1 Desulfopila sp.
CCGCCATCCTTACCGGCTCCCGGGAGCTGGCCGAGTATTTCGAGGAGGCCGCCGGAATCTGCGGCAGTCCCAAGAAGGTATCCAACTGGATAATGACCGAACTGCTGCGGGAACTCAAGGGGGCGGAAATCTCCGAGTGCCTGATAGCGCCGGGACAGCTGGGGGCGCTGGTGGCCATGGTCGACAAGGGTACCATCAGCGGCAAGATCGCCAAGACGGTTTTCGCCCTGATGATGGAAACCGGCAAGGATCCGCAGAAGGTGGTGGAGGAGAAGAATCTGGTGCAGGTCTCCGACGAGGGCGAACTGCTGGCCATCGTCGAGGAGATCGTCGCCGCCAGCCCCGACCAGGCCCAGCAGTTGAGGGACGGCAAAACCAAGGTAATGGGATTTTTCGTCGGCCAGCTGATGAAAAGGACCAAGGGCAAGGCCAATCCGAAAATGGCCAACGAACTGTTCCAGAAGGTTATCAACGGTTAAGCGAGCGGATGTGAACAAACGGCAGTGGCAGCAAAAAGGCGCGGGCCACAGGGCCCGGCTGCGCGACAGATTTCTCGAACGAGGCGCGCAGGGCTTCAGCGATGCCGAAATACTGGAGATCCTGCTTTCCTTCGGCACGCCGCGCACCGACTGCAAGGAGCCTGCCCGGCAGGCGCTGAGGGAGTTCGGCTCCCTGGCCGCCGTACTCGAGGCGCCGGCCCATGCCCTCTGCCGGATACCCGGCATCGGTAAAAAAAACAGCTTCGCCCTGCACTTCGTGCAGGCGGTTTCACGAAGGTATCTGCAGCAGCGCCTGGTGGGCAAAAAGTACCTCCATTCCTCGGCCGAGGTGCGCGACTACCTGCTTCATTCCATGCGCGACCTGCACAGGGAGATTCTCACGGTAATCTTCCTCGACTCGTCGCATGCGGTCATAGCCTCCGAGATTCTGGCCGAGGGCACCGTCAACGTCAACACCGTCTACCCCCGGGAGATCCTCAAACGGACGCTCGAACTCAACGGTGCAGCCATAATCATCGCCCACAACCACCCCTCCGGCTCGCTCAAGCCCTCGCCGCAGGACATCCACCTGACACGTTCCCTGGCCCTGCTCTGTTCAATGATGCAGGTAAGTTTTCTCGATCATTTTATAATCGGCGACGGCGCCTTCAGCTTCGCCGACAATCAGATCATGGCGACCATCCTGGATGATGTCGACCGGGTGATCCAGGAGACAACCTCAGCATCGAGGTAAATTTATGGCATCTTTATACATCCATATTCCCTTCTGCCTGGGAAAATGCGAGTACTGTTCCTTCAACTCCCATGCCGGTATGGAGGAGCTTTTTCCCCGCTATGTGGCGGCGGTCAAGGAGGAGATTGTTCAACACTTTTTCTCCGGCCGGAACGGCACCCTCGAGACCATCTTTTTCGGCGGCGGCACCCCTTCCATTCTTTCGGCCGAGCAGGTAGGCGATATTCTCGCCTGCTGCCGGGAATATTTCGGCTTCGGCGACGACGTCGAAATCTCCCTGGAAGCAAACCCGAAAACCACCGATTTCATGAAACTTCTGCAGCTGCGTCAGGCCGGGATCAACAGAATATCCATAGGCATACAGTCCTTCATCGATGCGGAACTGGCCATGCTCGGCCGGCTGCACTCAGCCCAGGACAGCCAGGACTGCGTTCGTGACGCCATCGGCGCCGGTTTTACCGATATCAGTCTCGATATGATGTACGGCGTGCCGGGCCAGACGCCGGAGCAGTGGCGCTGGAATCTCGAGTGTGCCCTGGCCCTCGAACCGACTCATCTTTCCCTCTACCAGTTGGCCATAGAGGAAAAAACCCCCTTTGCCGTCCGCTATGAGCGCGGTGAAATCGTCCTGCCTGCCGAGGAGGAGATCGTCACCATGGATGAACTCTCCATCGAGCTTTGTCGCCAGAAAGGGCTTGAGCAGTATGAAATATCCAATTACGCCCTGGCCGGACATGAGTGCAGACATAACCTCAACTACTGGTACAATCTTGACTACATAGCCGCAGGCGCCGGGGCGGTGGGGTTGTACCAGGGGGAACGGACCAGAAACATCTCCGATCCCCGATCCTACTGTCAGGCCGTCGAAAGCGGCGCCAGTCTCCTTGCAGAAAGCGAAAAATTGGACCAGGAGGCCTCTTTTCGCGAAAGCGTGGTCATGGGCCTGCGTATGGTCAAAGGCGTATCGTATCCGGCCCTTTTCGAGCGGTATGACATTGGTTTGCAGGAATACTACGGCGAGATTCTCACGCCTCTGCTGACAGACGACCTCGTCGAATTCACCGACACCCATTTTCGCCTGACGCAAAAAGGCAGATTTCTGGCCAACCGGGTACTGGCGGAACTGGTATAGGCCTTTGCGGCATAGCTTGCCGGCAGCACCGGATTCTGCCGCTTGCTCTCAAGGCAACGTATATATCTCGGTATCGGGATGGAAGGCGTACCAGGCGAACCAGAAACCCTGGACCGTCGGCAATTCCTTGCCATTTTCGTCGAGGGCCACGGCCGAATAGGCCTCCGCATCCCAGAGAATGGTGAGGGCGGCGCCGCCGAGGCTGTCCTCGAGGCGGCTTTGGCCTGAGTGTTCGAGCCTGCTGAAGGGATAGGCCTTGTGGCTGCCGGCGATGCTCACCCCCAACACCGTCTCCTTCAGGTGTATCTCGCCCTCCGGCTGGTTTTCCACGGGAAAGTAGAGTCGTTCGGTGGTCGCATAGTCGCCGTAGGGGTTGAGGCTGTAATTACGGAGATAGCCGGTATCCTTTGAGAGAACGAGGGAATGGGGATATTGGCGGCGCCAGCTCTGCCAGCTGGTATGCTGCAGGGGGATCTGTTCAAGGCTGGTTCCGGCATAGGGTCCTGTTACGGCCTGGCCCATGATCTGCGACCAGAGCGATGCAGTTAGGCGATCGTAGAGCAGGACGTCGCTGTTGTACAAAAGACCGGAAACGCCGAAACTCAACTCCTGGCCTTCGACGACGCGGGAAAAGGCCATGCCGGTGCCGCAAAGGGGGCAGTAGGTGACGACCAGGGGCATGCCGGAGAGGCTGTCGTTGACCACCTCATGCCAGTTGAGGATCTTCACCGGATAGGCCTTGGCTATACCATCTGCGGCGATGCCGAGGATTCTGTCGTCGTCTGCGAGCAGGGCAGTGTCATCGGCTTCGACGAATCTGGGCTGGCTCAGGGCGGGAATGCCGTCTCGGGGCGGCCCGCCGCGCAAAATCTGATCGGCATCGACCAGGCTCTTTTCCAGGGAAAAGCCGTTGAGGTTTGTGGCCAAGGCCGGTGAGAGGCAAAAAACAATGGGCAGGAGAGAAGAGAGGATGTGAATTGTCCGCAGTACCATAAAAATACCTCCGGTGGCGTCAGTGATGGGCGTCATTGCTTTATATCTCAGAGAAGCGACAAAGCGGTTTTATTCCATGGCATCGAGGCTGGTGATGAACACGGGCTTGACACCGGTCGGGGAAAGCACTAAAAAGGCGATTTCGACGCCCGGAGGGGACGTCTTGGCATCAAGTACTGACGAGAAGGTTATGAGACCATCACTGCACACCAATATTTACAATCTCTACCTGATCAAGCTGTCGAAATGGTTTATGCTGATCATGCCGATTGTGGCTCTCTACTACACCGAAAATGGCCTCGATGAATTCGATATTTATCTGCTGCAGGCCATCTATTCCCTCAGCGTTGCCATCCTCGAGATACCGTCGGGCTATATGGCCGATATCATCGGCCGCAAGAAATCGCTGGTGATGGGAAGTATCCTCGGCACTCTGGGATTCTGCATATATTCGCTTTCTTCGGACTTCAACGGTTTTCTGCTGGCGGAAATCGCCCTGGGGCTCGGCGGAAGTTTTATCTCCGGTTCGGACTCGGCGCTGCTCTATGACACCCTGGCCGCCAGGGAGGAGGAGCACACCTATCTGCGTCTTGAAGGCAGAATCACCTCGCTTGGCAATTTTGCCGAAACCGCTGCGGCAATCTGCGGCGGTATGATAGCCGCGGCCTTCAGCTACCGCTCGGTCTATGTGTCGCAGACGCTGGTGGCGGCGATGGCCATCCCCGCGGCACTGATGCTGCTCGAGCCCCCCCGCCGCAAAATAGCCTCGCCTCCGGGCTTCGGCCATATTCTCACGGTCTGCCGGGAGAGTCTGTTCGTCAACCGCAAGCTCAGCTCGACCCTGCTGCTCTCCGCCATTATCGGCACTTCGACACTGTGCATGGCCTGGACGGCACAGGTCTATTTCGTCAACCGGGGGCTCACCGAAGAGATGATCACGCCGCTGTGGGTGGCGCTCAACCTCACCGTTGCCGTGGTGGCGGCCTTCGCGTCGACGGTGGTCGAGCGGCTTGGCAAATCCCGGGCCATTCTCCTCATCGTCATTTTCATCCCCCTCTCCTACATTCTTTTGGGGATGTTCCCCTTGTGGCCTGCCATAGCCGTCCTGCTGCTGTTCTACGCCGTCCGCGGCTATGCCACGCCGCTATTGAAGGAGCTTGCCAACAATTACTGCACCTCCGATATCCGGGCGACGGTGCTGTCGATCCGCAATATGATCATCCGCTTCGGCTTCGCCATCATCGGTCCGCTGATCGGCAGCCTCTCCGCCGGCTACTCGCTGTCCGTCGCCCTCAAGATCAGCGGCGTCATTCTGCTGGTCCTGTCGCTGGCTGCCGCCTGCTTTTTGTATTTTTCTCTGGGTGATGATTTGAAAGAGAGTTGAAAAGTGCGTCAAAAAGAAGTAGGTTCTCTCAAGCTTTGGGTCGGGACGTGGCTCAGTCTGGTAGAGCACAGCGTTCGGGACGCTGGGGTCGGAGGTTCGAATCCTCTCGTCCCGACCATTGCAGTTATTTTTAGCTGGGGCCTGCAGTTGTGGTATGCCCGGTTTTTTTGATTACCTCTATTCTTCTCCAGACACCAAAGGCCCGATCTGATATTCTGCAGATCGGGCCTTTGGTGTCTGGCGTCTTCCTCTTGTGACGATAAAACGAAGTTGTAAGAGTAGCGTGTTACCCTTCTCCTACACCTTCAGCATCTTCGCCTTCTTCCGAGGGAAAAAAATCACCTTGCCGATTGGTGATCGGCAAGAACAGAAAAAAGGAAGTGTTATGTTTGGTATATTCAAATCAGCAGGAAAAAATACAGAGAGCCGCATCGATGCCATCGCCGGGGAGCTGTTCGCCCAGATCAAACAGGCCCGCGATGAGGCGAGAGACGGCGGCATTGTTGATGAAAAAATCTTCAATGATCGACTCAACTCCATGTTCGTTGCCGGCTACCTGATCGGCTATGTTGATGAGTGCCTGGCGGCGCTGTTGAGCGACAACGGTGCCAAGAAGCAGGCGGCCGAGAAGGTTTTCGAGGCCATGTTTCCCGGCAGCGGCGTTGATTTTGTCAAAACCAGGCTGGTGGCCCGGCAAAAGGCTCCGGACATTTCCAAGGAAGATCCCAATATCGGCGCAATCGCCCAGCAGTGCCTCCTTTTCGATGACGGCATGCATTCTGCCCGGCAAGAGCTGGAAAAAAGCGGCGGAGACCAAGGGTATCAGCCGTCCGGACTCAAACGGTATCTGCTGCTCGGTGAGGCGGCGTAGGCCCGAAAGGCGCAGCAGGGGCCGCTGTCTGTCATAGCCCTGATTTGCCGGGGAGCAGGATAATGGTATCGTCAATGACGGAAATCAGCTCTTCTGCGGCGAGGACCTCGATAATATCCTCTTTCATCTTCTCTTTCTGCTCCGGCGTTCTTCTGTGACCGAGACTTTTTTCCATGAAGAGATCGAACTTTTCGCAGGAGATGACGCCCTCGTTTTTCCGCAGGAGCCTGAGCACGGAGAGGACGAAGAAGATTCTGGCAAAGCGTTTTCCCAGCTGATAGGTGCACCCGTAGAGAAAAACGAGCAGACCGCCCGTTGCCAGATAGCATCCGTTCATGAGGCAAAAGAGGGCTGCGGCGCAGAACAAGACGAGCAGCGACAGGACAAGAAGCAGAAAGAGGGCGTAGCGGTATTTGAGCCCGAACATTTGATGAAAAAAAGAAAAAGTGTTACATATAACGTTAAATATCAACTTGTTAAAGCCAATTTCAAGATGATTGCGGATGGAGCAGTTTGTACAAAGAGAAAACAATGCCGGTTATGTCCATTTTCACCCTTCGGGCGAGTCGATATGGCCTGCTATCCTTCGTCGCTTCTGTGATTGGCATACTACAGTATAGCCAATCACAGGGCTCCTCGACTAGCAGACCATCTCAACTCGTGAAATATCCGGGTTAGGGCCATGAGCGCAGGTTCAATGGGCTTTTTTGGCTCGAATATCCTGGGTTAAAGAGTGTAAAAACTCTTGTTTATCTCACTGCGGACCAGGTACCCCATCATCACATAGGCCAGCTGGGCCATGGTGAAGGCGGCACCGTGCATGGACGGTTGCGGGGCGAGTTCGACCAGGTCGAATCCCAGACAGATGCGCTCAGAGAAGATATTTTCCAGAATTTCGGTCACCTGATGCCAGAACAGGCCGCCGGGAACGGGGGTGCCGGTGGCGGCCATGAGAGAGGCGTCGAAACAGTCGGCATCGAAGGTGATATAGACTTTTTCGGGAAAATCGGCGGGCAGCGCCGCCGCTGCCGCGCCCAGCCGCCAGATGCTCGGGGCGTCGACGTGGGCAATATTGTGCTCATGGCGCAGCCGATCTTCCTCGAGGCTGTAGCTGCGGGTGCCTATCTGGTAGATTGGCAGACCCATCTCCCAGATGCGGCGCATAACGCTGGCGTGACTGTTGCGGCTGCCCTCGTAGGAATCGCGCAGGTCGGCATGGGCGTCGAACTGGATGACGCCGAATTCACCGTGATGCTCTTTGAGTGCCGAGACGCAGGCCGCCGACAGGCTGTGCTCGCCGCCGAGGGTCACCGGCACCGCCCGGCGGGCGGCGATCCTGGTTACCTCGTGGCGCAGTTTGCCAAGCGTTTCGCCGATGGTACCTGCGCAGTCAATCTCTGCTGCCGTATAGAGGCCGTAATCCGCCGGTACGGAGATGCCGTCGAAGAGTTCCAGCTGACTCGATGCCTCGAGGATGGCCCGCGGTCCGGCGGCGGTCCCGCCGCCGTAGGAGACGGTCTCTTCCAGGGGCACCGGCAGAATATGGAAAAGCGCCGCCTCTGGTGCGGAGGGGGCGACGTCGTCGCCGTGGAAAGCAAGAGACTTCATGCCAGTCTGCTCCTGTAGTCGTGGTAGTCGAAGGCGCGCACCCGCCGCAACTCGCCCCTGTTCAAAGAGTAGGTGTAGATGGAGGGCAGTTCCACGCCGTTGAAGGTGGTGTTCTTGACGAAGCTATAGAGTGCCATATCGGTAAAGACCAGCCGGTCGCCGCACTGCAGGGCGGTATCGAAGCTGTAGTCGCCGATGATGTCGCCGGCCAGGCAGGAGATGCCGCCGAGTCGATAGGTATGGGCCAGCGTGCCGGGATCGCCGCTGCCGGGTATTTGCGGTCGGTAGGGCATGGCCAGTACGTCGGGCAGGTGGGTTTCCGCCGAGCTGTCGACAATGGCGATATCCATTTCATGGCGGATGATGTCGAGCACCGAGGTGACGAAGAAACCGCCGTTGAGAACCACCGCCTCTCCCGGTTCGAGATAGACGTCGAGACCGTATTTTTCCCTGAAGGCGACAATGGTGTCGCAGAGCAGATCGAGGTCGTAGTCGCTGCTGGTGATGTGATGGCCGCCGCCGAAATTGATCCAGTCGAGCCTGGGCAGACAGGGTCCGAACCTCTCTTCGAAACGTTTTAGAATCCGCACCAGTACATCGGCGTTCTGCTCGCACATGGCGTGAAAGTGCAGGCCGCTGATGGCGTCGAGATCGAAACCTTCCAGATCCTCCGGCTGGATGCCGAATCTCGAGCCAGGCAGGCAGGGATTGTAGAGAGCGGTTTCCACTTCGCTGTGGCCGGGGTTGACACGGAATCCCACTCTGATGCTCCGGCCGCTTTTTTCCACCGTCCGGTGATGGGCCCGCCACTGGGAGATGGAATTGAAGAGAATATAGTCGCTGCAGGCGATGACCCGCTCCATCTGCGCCGGTGAATAGGCCGGTGAATAGGTATGGACCTCGCCGCCGAAGTCCTCCCGGCCCAGACGGGCCTCGATGGGGCCGCTGGCGCAGACGCCGTGCAGGGTTCTGGCTATCAGGGGAAACAGCGCCGGCAGGGCGAAGGCCTTGAGGGCCAGCAATATTTTAGCGCCGCTGCGCCGCTGGACCTCATCGAGGATGGCGCAGTTGCAGGCGATGCGGTCCTCGCTGATGAGGTAGCTTGGCGTCTCCACCCTGCCGGAAATCTCCGGCGGACAGTCGCGGCTGGTAAGTATCTTCATGAGAGGTTCATGGCAAACGTATTGAGACAGACTTATGGCAGCGCACCTTCGAAGTCCACCACCTGCCAGGGGAGGCCGTAGCGGTTGAGGGCTTCCATGAAGGGGTCGGGGTCGAGCTGCTCGACATTGAAGACGCCGGCGCCGGACCATATCTTCTGCACCATAAGCATCGCCCCGATCATGGTCGGCACGCCGGTGGTGTAGGAGACCGCCTGGGCCTGAATCTCCCTGTAGGCCTCGGCGTGGTCGCAGATATTGTAGATGTATTTCTGCTGGCGGCCACCGTCCTTTTCGCCGCTGAAGATGCAGCCGATCACTGTTTTGCCGGTGTAATTGGTACCCAGCGATCCGGGGTCAGGCAGCAGGGCCTTGAGAAAGCGCAGCGGCACGATTTTTTTGCCTTCGTAGTCGACCTCGTCGATACGGGTCATGCCGACGTTGTCCAAAACCTTGAGGTGGGTGATGTAGTCCTCGGAGAAGGTCATCCAGAACCTGATGCGCTTCAGCCCTTCGATGTGCTTGACCAGCGATTCCATCTCCTCGTGGTAGAGCAGATAGCTCTCTTTGTGGCCTACTTGCGGATAGTCGAAGGAAAAATGGACGCAGTCGTCGTCGAGGATCGGCGGAGTTTCGATCCAGGTGCCGTTCTGCCAATGGCGCACGGTCTGGGTGACCTCGCGGATATTGATTTCCGGATTGAAGTTGGTGGCGAAGGGATGGCCGTGGTCGCCGGCGTTACAGTCGAGGATGTCGATGGTTTCAATGGTATCGAAGAGCCTCTTCTGGGCATAGGCGCAGAAGATGTTGGTCACCCCGGGGTCGAAGCCGCAGCCGAGCAGGGCCATCAGCCCCTTATCCTTGAATTTCTGCTGATAGGCCCACTGGTGGCTGTATTCGAAATGGGCCGAGTCGGGCGGTTCGTAGTTGGCGGTGTCGAGGTAGTGAGTGGAGGTGGCCAGACAGGCGTCCATGATGGCCAGATCCTGATAGGGAAGAGCGACGTTGATTACCAGTTCCGGCGAGCACTCTTCGATAACCCTGACGATATCGTCGACCTTGTCGGCATCGACCTCCATCGTCGTCATAACGATGCCGTACCGCTCTTTTACCTCGGCGGCGATGGCCTCGCATTTGGATGCGGTTCTGCTGGCCAGGGTGATGGAGGTGAAAACTTCGGGAAGCTGGGCGCATTTTTTGGCGACGACGTTTCCTACGCCACCGGCGCCGATGATCAAAATCCGTGACATAATATGCTCCTGATGACTAGATATGGGGTGCTGATTGTCTGCTGTTGATGAAAAAACCACCGGGGAAATCAGTCCTCTTTTTCAAAATAGGTATAGCCGCCCAGGCCGTCAAAAAAACATTCGATGATGGCCCTGCGGTCCTTGGGGGTTATCAGGCCGAGTTCGATGGATTCTTCGGCGATTTTGCGCAGTCTGTTTTTCATGGTGCGCACATCGTATTCGACGATGGAGAGGACGTCGGCTACGGAATCGCCCTCGACCTCGCGGATGAACTGGTAGGTTCCGTCCCGGTTGACGTGAATGGAAATAACGTTGGTGTCGCCGAAAAGATTGTGCAGATCGCCCAGGGTTTCCTGGTAGGCGCCGACCAGGAAGACCCCGAGGTAATATTCCTCATTGGGTTTGAGTTCGTGGAGCATGATCGATCTGCGTTCGTTGTCGGGGTCGGGAAAGTTGTCGATCTTGCCGTCGCAGTCGCAGGTGATATCGGAGATTATCGCCGGATGACTCGGCGGTTCGTTGAGGCGGTGAATGGGCATGACCGGCAAAATCTGGTCGATGGCCCAGACATCGGGCAGCGATTGAAAGAGGCTGAAATTGCCGTAATAGATGTCGTAGACCGTCTGGTTGACGGATTTCAGGTCTTTGGGCACATGCTTGAGGTGACGTGCGACCTGCGACAGTTTGATGAAGATGTGCTGCACCAGATTGTCGGCCAGCGCCCGCTCCCTGATGGAGATCTGGCCGTGCTTGAAAAGCTGCCGTGCCTGGCTCTTGTAGAACAGGGCGTCGTTGAGGCACTCCTGGATGTTTTTGGTGGAGATCATGTCGTAGGTGGACTGCAGATTGTCGAGCAGGCCGCTGTTGGATTCGGGAAGTTTCTCTGGGATAGGCGGCGGCAGAAAGGAAGAGACATCGAGGATATTGAACAACAGCAGGGAATAGTAGGCCACCACCGCCCTGCCCGACTCGGTGATCAGCGTCGGATGAGCTATGTTGTTGCGATCCAGCACGGAGATAACCGTCTCGACGATATCCCAGCAATACTCCTCCGTGGAGTAGTTTCTGCTGGAATGGTAATCCGTCTGCGAGCCGTTGTAATCAACGGCCAGACCGCCGCCGAGGTCGAGGTAGCCCATGGGCGCGCCTTCCCTGGTAAGTTCCTCGTAGACACGGCAGGCCTCCATGGCCCCGGCCCGGATATCGCGGATATTGGGGATCTGCGAACCGATATGATAGTGGAGAAGCTGCAGGCAGTCGAGCATTTCCTCCTGCTTGAGACGGTCGACGACATCGACCACATGGCTCATGCCCAGGCCGAAAACCGATGAATCGCCGCCGGAACTCGACCATTTGCCCTCCGCCTGGGTGGAAAGCTTGATGCGCAACCCGAGATTGGGTTTGATCTGCAGCCGTTTGGCCCGCTCGATGATGAGATCCGCCTCTCCGGGGACTTCGATTACGAAAAAAACCTTGAAACCCATACTGATGGCATAGAGCCCGATATCGATGAACTCTTCGTCCTTATAGCCGTTGCAGATCAGGCAGGCCTCGCGGTTTTTCATCATCGAGATGGCGGCGATGAGTTCGGGCTTGCTGCCGGCCTCGAGCCCGTGGGAATACTCTTTGCCGAACTGGGTAATGGCCTCGACCACCTGCTCCTGCTGGTTGACCTTGATGGGGTATACTCCCCGGTATTCGCCCTGGTATCCGGTTTCCTTGATGACCTTGCGGAAGGTCTCGTTGAGCAGTTTGATCTGTGAGCCGAGGATGTTTTCAATGCGCAGCAGCACCGGCATGGAAAAACCGCGGGCCTCTATTTCCCGGGCGACTTCGTAGAGGCTTATGCGCGGACCGTGATCGGAGCCGAAAGGGGTGACCACCGCGTCGCCGGAAGTATCGATGGAGAAGTAGCCGGCACCCCAGTTTTTAACGCCGTAGAGTTCCGAGGCATCCTTTATGCTCCATTTGTCTTTGGAGTAGATAGTTCTCACCATGTTATGCACCGTATAAAGAGCGGAAAATGTTTTTCCGGCAGTTTTCGCAATTCACTTTTTCCGTCCTGGAAACAGTATAACCAGCTCCCGGCCAAAATCTAAGCCGGTCGACTCTACAGTGTGCTTTAGTGTAAAGTCAACGTATATCTGCTCCGCTTTCTGCGGCAATTCAAGAAGAACCCTGCCTGTACCGGCGCGACAAGGAGCCGGCACCGTTGCCGATAGTCCCTGGAGCGTGAATTTTCGTCCAATCTCAGTTCCTTCAATCTCAGGAACCATGACTTTTTCCTGCAGCCGGCAGACGACCGGCGAGTTCGAGGCTGGTGAAGTTCAGCGTCGCATGCACCGTCAGCACCGGAAAGAGGATGGCTATGAGAAAGATATTGACGACGGGTATCATGCTCACCAGTGCCGGAAAAAGCCCAAGCCTGAAGGAATGCCCCCGATGCCTGCTCACCCAGGCCATCTTTTTACGCAGAGGCCAGCGACGGCGGGAGGCCGGGTAGTCGAGAAACATCAGGGCCGAGAAGTAGATATAGAGCAGCAGGGCCGCCAGTTGGCCGACGAGGGGAATAAAGTTGGCAGCCAGCGCCGCCACGGAGATGAGAATGCCGAATCCGGCGATTTTCAGCCCCTCCCAGAGATCGATGAGGATACCCTTGAGGGTGAGGCCGTCGTCCATCT
>JBEPWT010000083.1:0-12188 GCA_041642275.1 Desulfopila sp.
CCCTTCGAGCGGCGGGCGCCCCGGACAAAATCGGGTATGCCGCTGACTCCGGCATAGAGCGTCTGGGCGGCGGCCTCGGCCGTCACCTGGCCCATGAGATCGATCGAACGCGCCACATTCATGGAGACCATACGGTTGTGCTGGCCGATGATGAAGGGATCATTGACATAATCGGAGGGATAAAACTCTATGCCGGGATTGTCGTGGAGGAATTCGTAGAGATTGGCCGTCCCCACCGCTGCCGAGGCCACCAGTTTGCCGTTGTTGAAGCCCTTTTTGCGGTTAGTTATGATCCCCTTGGCATAAAGATGCATGACATCGACGGTGAGATACTGGGAATGCAGACCCAGGTCGTTTTTATTTATCAGCGCCTGTACCGTGGCCTGGGAGGCCGCATCGAGTCCCACCTGCAGCGTCGAGCCGTCCTCGATGAGGCGGGAGATATTTTTACCTATCTGTACGGCAACCTCCGACTGCTCCTGCGATTCGATCGCCAGCAGTTCCTCATCGTGCTCGACAATGATATCGACATCATTGACATGGATAAAGCTATGCCCCATGATCCGGGGCATTCTCGAGTTCACCTGGGCGATGACATAGTCGGCCGTCTCCGCCGCCGCCTGGGTTACATCAACGGAAACGCCGAGGCTCATCCAGCCGAAGTCGTCCGGCGGCGACACCTGGATGAGGGCGACATTGATGGGCATTTTCCTGCTTTTGAACAATAATGGCACATCGGACATGTTCATCGGCGTTATGAAACGCTTATTGCGCGCAAGAGTATCTGTGCTTGCCGAACCGAGATAGATGTTGCGGATGTTCAGGCTGGCATCATGGGTTTTATCGGCGATTTCAGAAAGGGGCGCCGACTCCATGCTCATCATCCTGACAATTTCCAGTCCGGAAAAATAGACGGCATTATCCGCCAGGCAGCGGACAAGTCTCTGGGGTTCGCCGCAGGCGGAGCCGATAAAAACCCGCTGTCCCTGACGAATTTTCTTTATCGCCTGCTCGGGGCTGCATCTTTTTTCAACATAGGCATCGGCCCAATATGATTCTGCTATCATCTGCTCTCCTTGTTCGTTTGGAATACGGCGAGAGCCTGTATTCAAAGGGTTTCGGATACATCCTTCGGCGCCATCGACATCTGAGCGCCGGAGTATCCCGGCCGCTGCCCAATGGGACTGCGGCAGGACCGGCATTTTTCAAGGGTCGCCGGCGAGCCCACTGCTTTCAGCGGTAACTGCTCAATTTTAGCACACTCCCGTCCGGAAGAAGTAGGTTTTTTATTTTTTCCTCGTTTTGAATGTTCTACAGTGTCGACAGGGCCGATGTTATGGCGGTCCTTTTTGAAAGCAAAGAGTTGTCTTTGTTTTTGTATGATGCTACATTCCTGATGGTCGGCGAAAATGAATTGACCCAACCCTCAAACGCCTCTCTCCGGCCGCAGACAAAGGTCGCGGGCTGCAGACGAGGACGATGATTGCCCGACCGCAGCTGTTTATGAAGTTCTACCCCGCGGAGACCGAAACCATGGAAAATACCATCTATAATACCAGCCGTCGTTGTCCTGGAGTTTTTTCTCTGGCGGCCTGCTGTTGCTTCCTCCTGCTTCTCTTCTGCGCCGAAATCGTCCTGGCCCAGACCTTCTACATCAAGCCCTCGGCCGAGATTCCACTGCGGAGAGGCCAAGGTAGCGACTACAAGATACTGGCAATCGTCCCCGACGGCACCGCCGTCACCCTCCTCGAGGAAGCCGACTCCTGGGCAAGGGTTACCACCGAGGACGGCAAGGAAGGCTGGCTGTTGAAAAGGTACCTCACCGAAGAGCCGCCGCCCGATCAGCTCCTGGCGCAATTACGCCGCGAGAACAACGAGCTAGAGGAAGAAGCTGCGACACTGAGGGCGGAAAACGAGGAACTGGCCGCCGTCAACACCGCCCTGCGCGATACTTTGGAAAACAACGAGGAACAGCTGGCATCCACCACCGCCGAATACCAGAAACTGATCAACGACACCGCCGATGTCATCGCCATCAAAAACAGCCTCAATCAGAGCCGGGAAACCATCACCAAACTGCAGCAGGAACTTGGCATAATCGCCGCCGAGAACAAAAGACTGGATGCCAGCAGAAATATCAAGTGGTTTCTTGCCGGGGGCGGAACCTTCATTTTCGGCTGTATCATCGGCATGATAAGCTCACGGTCGAAAAAGAGGAAGTCCTCGCTGTACTGATCGACAGCTAGGAAGCAGGCGTATCTTCCTTCTTCATCTCGACATAATGGGCCGCCGCCAGCGCCGCGGTGCAGCCATCCGCCGCCGCCAGGACGATCTGGTTGGCATATTTCTGGCGCAGGTCGCCGACAGCATAAATACCGTCTATACTCGTTTTACACTTTTCATCGGTGAGCACGTAACCGGTGCCGCTCAGCTTGACCCCGGCGGGCACGAGCTGATTGTTGGGAGAAAAGCCGACGAAAATAAACACACCGTCGGTATCGATATCCCAGGTCTCTTTTGATACGGTGCTTGCCAGAGAGATACCTGTGACTCCGCCGGCATCGGCATTGATTTTGCTGACCACGGCGTTAAAGAGTATATCGATTTTCGGCTCGGCAAAGACACGCTGCTGAAGAATGCGGCTGCCACGAAACTCGTCGCGGCGATGAATGAGATACACCTTTTCGGTAATCTTTGCCAGGTACAGGGCATCTTCCAGCGCCGTGTCGCCTCCCCCGACAACGGCAACCGTCTTGCCGCGGAAAAAGAAGCCGTCACATGTGGCACAGTAGGAAACCCCTTTGCCGAAATTCTCATGCTCGCCTGGGGCCTCCAGTTTTTTCGCCGTGCCCCCTGCCGCCATAATTACAGCGTGAGAATGCAGGACTGTACCGTCGGCAAGACGAACCGTATGGTATTTGATTCCCGGCTCCGTTGCCACCACTTCCTTTTCCAGAATTTCCAGGTCATAGGATTTGGCATGCTCGAGAAACTTTTCGCTGAGTTCGAAACCGCCTATTTCGGGAAAACCGGGATAATTTTCCACGGACTTGGTGATCGCCACCTGCCCCCCAAAAACACCTTTCTCGATGAGAACCGCATTCAAGGCGGCACGCTTGGCATACATTCCGGCGGCCAGACCGGCAGGCCCGCCACCGACAATTATTACATCGTAGAGTTCATTTTCAGACATTTTTACCTCTTCTGCTCTTTACTGCTATTACAATGACAAAGAGTGACAGTCCGTCCGGCCGCCCGGCTTTTTCCGGCCGCAACGATGTTCACTGCCTGACACAGTCAGTGCGGATACATGCGTTTTCAGCCGACACACTCCTCTTCTTTTCTTGCACATATCTATTACCCTGAAACGAAAAGTCAAGCTCGACATCCCCGGTTTTGCAAATGTCCTTCCATTGGACCTGCAGGGATATCGATAGTGGCAGAGTATTGTCCCGCGGCGAGGTGGAAAATTTCATCGTTACTGCTCAATCTTTTCGCCTCACTCGCCAAATTATATTCCCGACATCATCGGCTACCAGGAGCGCTCCCCGGCCGTCGACGGCCACGCCAACCGGCCGACCCAGGGCTTTCCCATCCTCGCTAAGAAAACCGGTGAGCACATCAAGGGGCTGTCCCGTCGGTCTGCCTTTCTCGAAGGGTACGAAAATGACCTTGTAGCCGCTGGGAGGTTCACGGTTCCAGGAACCATGCTGGCCAATGAACATGCCCTGCCTGAATTGGTCGGGCAGATTCGCCTTTTCGCTGGAGGCAAGACCGAGGCTGGCGGTATGGGGACCAAGGGCGTAGTCGGGAACCACAGCCCGTTGGACCAAATCCGGTCTTTGCGGTGAAACCCGGGTGTCGACATGGTCTCCGAAATAACTGTAGGGCCAGCCGTAGAAGGCGCCGTCGCGCACGGATGTCAGAAAATCTGGAACGAGGTCGCTGCCCAGTTCGTCGCGTTCGTTGACCGTGGTCCAGAGGGTGTTCGTTAACGGCTCAATAGCCAAACCATTGGGATTGCGCAGCCCGGAGGCGAAAATCCGATGCTTCCCGGTTTCCAAATCAAGAAGCCAGATAGCGGCCCGTCCCTCTTCCCTGGCAAGTCCGTTTTCGCCATGATCGCTGTTCGAGCCCACGGTGATATAGAGTTTTTTGCCGTCGGCCGTGGCTAATATATTTCTGGTCCAGTGGCGGTTGATGGTCCCTGCCGGCAGATCGAGGACTGGTTCAGGCTCGGCTTCTATCCGGGTTGTTCCCTGACGGTAGGGAAAACGGACGATACCATCGGTATTGGCGACATAGAAATCATCGCCGACCAGAGCCATACCGAAGGGGGAGTGGAGGTCGTCGAGGAAGACGGTGCGCACATCGGCTACACCATCGCCGTCGGCATCGCGCAACAGGGTGATGCGATCGGCGCTGGGAACTGCGGCTCCTGCCTTTTTCTTCATTCTTTTCATCATCCAGGCCCTGATCGTACCCTCCTTGCCGGCCTTGGCCGGTGCGTTGCTTTCGGCCACCAGGATATCGCCGTTAGGCAGTGCATAGAGCCAGCGTGGATGGTCCAGTCCGGAGGCGAAGGTACGGACTTCTGTGCCCTGAGCCGCGGTCGGTCTTTGCCCTTCCGGCCAACCGACGGCCTTGGCGACGTTGATAGTTGAAATGAGATTATTCGCCGGTTCCGGCAATACCGGATCCTCTCCCGTACCTGCCGATACGGGCAATTCGGCTCGATGGGAACATGCCGCCAGGCATAGAAGAAAACAGAGTTGTAAGAAAATGACTGGTGATTTCATGGATTTCTCCCCGAAGAAAGAGAATGAATAGAGACAGCCTGCCGGTGCCCTGATCACACCAGGTGCCACCTGGGCCTGGAATTTCTTGTACTGTTCTCTTGCCAAACCCGGCAAAATGACCATTTCAAACAACATATGCAATAATTTTGCCGTAAATCTGAGGGAGACAGTTTTTGTGAGAGCCGACACCCTCCATTAACCGTGGTCCTCAGAGAAAATGATGTTGGCATACTTTTTGAAAGATATCTCACAGGCATGGGCAAACGCAGGCCCGCTATTGCATCGTCTTACCCCGTAACGCATCCTATCCAATTACTAAGGACAGGGGTGCAGAAAATCAGGGGTGATCGGATGTGTATATCTCCCCATAACGAAGGTGAATCCCATGGAAACTTTGCTTTTTCCCGATACCAGGGTATATACAAATCGGCTGTATCCCCTGTTGCTTTTGTGTAAGCCCCTCCACTTCCTGCAGATCGCCGAAGTTGACCTGCTTTCTTCGGGAAACGACGATCCGTCGGTGCTGGAGCACGATTTCTGCAAGGCGCACACGCCTGCCCCTTTCGGGGATAAACTCGAACTCTTCCTTGAACTGAGCGAGCGGATCAGAACCTATAAAGACCAGACTGCAGCTTCCAGGACCGAGACCGGCGCAGGTTTAGAAGTGGAGGGAATATCGTCGTTACTGCAAAAAGGCGCAGCCGAACTGGCCACCGGTGAATTCGACGCCGAACTCCGTCAGGCCCAGTTGACACTTGTCCTCGCTGAAATACTTGACAGTGAAGAAGAATCTTTGCGGGAACAGGTTTTCTTCCTCGACGAAGATGAAATTGCCGCGATCAGCACCCTGGAAGACGAAAGCGGTTCTGCCGCCAGAAAGCTGGTCAGCGACCTGGATGCCGTCAAGACCCAGCTGCAGACGTCGCGACCGGAAAGTATGACACTGCGTTTTGCCGCCTGGCTTCATCTCTTTCGGCAATTCGACATCACACCAGGGATCAAACTGTGGATGGCCTCGTCCAGGGAGGCAGGAGAAGAGATCTTCAAACGCTCCAGGTCCGGCGGGGGAAAAGATGCCGTCCCCGTACTCAAGCTTGCCTTGCCGTCCCACTTCATGGAGAGTCCGCGATATATTGTCCAGCATATTGAAAAATTTCATCAATCAAGCGCCAGGATACACCAGGGCCTTGCCGCTGATTTTGCAAAAATCACCACCACCAGCCACTATGATCGAAGCTCACTGGAGTCTCTTCTGCCGTACCATACGGACTGGGGCGGTCTCTGGGCGGCTGCGCTCGATGACTCTTTTCCGGCTGGAACCTACGGCAGAAGCAGTGTAACCTTCTACCTGCTTCCGAACCAGCTCCTGCCAGAGCTTCTTTCTCATGCCGGCTCGGAGCATAGCGGAGCTGACAGCCACTATCATGGATTGCTTGGCATATTGGAAAACGACAGCGTCAGCTGATCTTGTGCCGGCAGTGGAAGCTGCCTTCGAGAACATCTCCGCAAACACCCACTCTTTGCGGCAGCAACTTGTCTTATCGCATAACAGCAGGGCGAAGTACTATGATGACAACACCTTGGGATTTAGTCTATAATTTCGCCATTGCCATGCTGGCCATTGTCAATCCCGTAGAAAAAATCCCTCTATGGGTCACGGCTTCGGCAAGCGAGAGGAAATATTTTCAATGGCTTCTTGCGGCACTGGTCGTCTTTACCTGCGCCGTGGTCCTGCTTTTTTTTCTCTGGTACGGCCAACAGCTGTTGACAAGCCTCAAGGTTGATTTGGCAAGCTTTAAAATCGGCGGGGGGCTTATCCTGCTGCAATTTGGCTTCAGCATGATGAAAGGGACCGCCGTGAAAATCGCCAAGGCCAAGGAAACCCGGGAACACGGCCTTCGGGAAAAAGTCCTGCAGCGCTATCAGCAGATTTTTATTCCCATCGGCGTACCGGTGATCGCCGGTCCCGGCGCCATCACCACCGTCATAATCTATGGTCATCAGAGTACATCCATCTTCACTCTTCTGCTGTTAAGCGTCGTGGTTGTCGCTGTTCTGGCAATTCTGTTTTTAACGCTTCTCAGCGGTTCGTTTATCCAGCGGACCGTCGGCAACTTACCCCTTGACCTCATATCGCGGGTGTTCGGCATGATCATCATCGCCATCGCCGTCCAGTTCATGGTCGAAGGCTTTTCGACAGTCTTTCCCGGCTGGGTGCAGTGAGGTAACAGGGGGTGCGGAATAAGGGATGTACAAGTGCTCTTGCGGCTGACTCGAGCATGGCCGAAGAGGAATCGAGCCGATTTATGGTACAAACCTGTCGAAATGGAGTTATTCTGTGCCAACAGCAGTCTTGCTCTGCCGGACAGATTCCTTCCTCGCCGGAATGGTACGCGAATGCGGAGCAGTCAAATGGCAGTCAAATGGGTCAGAGTAATTTAATTTTTCTCTTTCCCCGGTAACAGTTTAATCCCCTGTTTTTTCCGAAGTCACTGGGTCAGCCCGGCAATTAGCGCAGTGCACCGAGAAAACGATCGTTATCTTCCCGGCTGCCGATGGTGACACGGAGAAATCTTTCATAGCCAGTGGCTGTCCACGGTTTGACGACCACTCCTTTTGCCAGCAGTTCCTCGGCCACCGTCAGGCTGTCTCTGCCTGCATCGAAAAAGACGAAATTGGCCTGTGAGTCGGCGACCGGAAAGCCACGTCGCTTCAGTTCCTCGGTGACTCGCGCCCGTTCGCGCAGGTTGTGGGCAACAGTCTGCCGCAGATGGTCCAGGTCCCGGAGAGCGGCGGCGGCAGAGGCCTGGGCGAAACTGTTGACGTTGAACGGGGTTCGCAGGGTGTCTATTCTTTCGGCAAGCCATGCGTCGGAAAAAAGTCCGTATCCGACTCGTGCTCCGGCCAGTCCGTAAGCCTTGGAAAATGTTCGCAGCACCGCATAACTGCAATCGCTTCGAGGCAATACCGTCAGACTGTCGGCATAGCCGGCGCAGCCTTTGGCATACTCATAATATGCTTCGTCGACAATCACCAGTGTTTCCGGTTGCGCAGCGGCGCAGATGGTCGAAAGCTGTTCACCGTCAAGAATGGATCCGGTTGGATTGGAGGGATTGCTGAAAATCAGAATCTTGCAGCCCTTGCCCACCTCTTCTGCCAGTTTTCCGGCATCGAAGGCCAAATCGTCGCTCATGGCGACGGCGGTGACAAGGGCACCATGTTCCAGTGGATTTATCTCGTGGAGCGGAAACGAGGGGTGGACCGTAACCACTCTTTCTCCCGGGTTGAGACAGGCTCTGCAGAGCAGGCTGACAAGCTCCTCCGAGCCGTTGGCGGTAACTATCCGGTCCTGGTCGACACCTGTTTCCCGGCTCAATTCTTCCTTGAGTAGAGAGGCTTGCGGGTCGCTGTATTTCCATGCTTCATCGACAATTTCCGCAGCCGCCTGCCTGGCCAGTTGCCCCGTGCCGAAAGGATTTTCATTACTGGCAAGCCGGGCGATACGCTCCAGCCGGTACCTTTTTCTGATGATATTTTCCGGCAGACCCGTCTGGTACCTGGGTAGCGCCGCCACCGATTCTTTAATCAGACTTTGTGAAAATGAGGGAGACCTTGCCTTCATGGTTGCTCTCTTGTCTGTATGTTATGTTGAGGTATACCCCAAAGCTCAAAAAATGGCCCGAGGCAGAAAGGTGGCCAGCCCCGGCATGAACCAGAGGATGGTGACACCGATGGCCTGGAGTATGATAAAGGGAATGACACCTTTATATATCTGTCCCGTCGATATCTCCGGTGGAGCCGCCCCGCGGAGGTAAAAGAGTGAAAAGCCGAAGGGCGGCGTCAGAAAAGAAGTCTGCAAATTGACGGCGATCAGAACGGCAAGCCAGACAGGGTCATGCCCCATGATGATGAGTGACGGAACCACCAGCGGCAGCAAAATGACGCTTATCTCGACGAAATCGAGAAAAAACCCCAACACGAAGATCAGCAGCATGCAAAACAGAAGCGCCCCGGTTGCTCCTCCTGGCATAGCCTTGATTATCCACTCGATCCGTTCTTCACCGCCAAGGCCTATGAACACCAGTGAAAACATGGAGGCCGTGAGAATGGTCGCAAAAATCATGGCGGTAACCACCATCGTCGACGAAAGGATTTCTCCCAGAAGTCGTCTTTTGCCTGTCTCCTTGAGTGCTTTCGCCACGGCCACCGTCCCCAGGACGACCAATATCGCGCAAACAGCGCCGATCAGCCACTCGTTCAATCCGGCATCGGCACGCTGCAGCCTCACCGGCGCAACCCCGGCAATAGCGGCAAGGCTGATAAAGGAGCAGGCTCCGGTAATCATCCACCACGCCGACCCGCCTATGCGGGCGCCGGCCATGAGAACGGCGCCGATCGCTCCCACGGAGGCGGCTTCGCTGGGTGTGGCCACGCCGCCGAGAATGGACCCGAGAACGGCGAAAATCAGAAAAACCGGGGGCAGAACCGCCTTGACCACATCGGCCACGGAAGGTTTTACATACTCCCCGCCGCTGAGTGCCGGAGCGACATGCGGTTGCAGCCAGGACCGGATCAGCAGATAGAGAAGATAAATGGAGACGAGCACCATTCCGGGAACCAGCGCTGCCGCAAACATCTGACCGACGGAGATGGTATCAATGGTAAACTGGCCTTTGGCATACTGAGCCTGCTGATAGGCATTGGACATCACGTCGGTGAGGATGATGAGCAGGGTCGAGGGCGGAATGATCTGTCCCAGAGTTCCGGAGGTACAGACAATCCCGCAGGCAAGGCTCTTATCATAATTGTTGCGCAGCATGGTCGGCAAGGCGATGAGCCCCATGGCCACCACCGTCGCTCCGACGATTCCCGTGGAAGCCGCAAGCAGAGCGCCGACAAGTACCACGGAGATCCCCAGACCGCCTCTCATTCTGCCGAAAAGCTTGCCCATGGTCTCGAGCAGTTCTTCGGCTATCCGGCTCTTTTCAAGCACCACGCCCATAAACACGAAGAGTGGGATGGCGATGAGAACGTCATTGGTCAGCAGGCCGAAAACACGCTGGGCAAGCGCTCCGAGGAGCCCCATGTCAAAGGAGCCCGTTATAAACCCGATAATGGCAAAAAGCGCCGCTACTCCCGACAGGGTGAAGGAAACGGGATACCCAAGCAGAATACCGCCGATGAGGGCGACTACCAGTAAGATGTCCAGGGGGAGATTCATGGCAAAAAGGCCCGCGTTATGTATCCGATGATCTCAGCACAAGGAGGTCCCTGAGGAGATTCGCCAGACATTGAATGATCAGGAGCAGGGCAAAAGCGGGAATAAGGGATTTCAAGAGAAATGAAGCCGGGATGCCGCCGACTGAAATCGGCCCCTCAAGTATCATCCAGGATTTCTTGACCGAAGGCCAGGAGTAGTAAATCAGCAGAGTCATGGAGGGGATGAGGAAGAAAACATGCCCGCCGAGATCCGTAAGGGCCTTTCCCCTCTTGGAACGGGCGGCATAAAAAATATCGACCCTGACATGCTTGTCGACAAGCAGGGTATATCCGGCGCCCAGCATGAAGAGATAGGCGTGCAGATACAAGATTCCTTCATTAAAGAAAATATAACTTGTTCCAAACACATATCGCATCAAGACGATGCTGAACTGCAGCAACACCATCAGCAGGGCAAACCATTTGACGCAGTTGCCTACAACCAGATTGATCTTCTCGAGGCGTGAAATAATGTTTTCCATTTTTACAATCCGGCAAGGGCCACAGAAGATGTGGCCCTGTTGTGATTACCATCTGCCGCAGTCTCTTAAAAGCCCGCTCCCAACCGCTGGTGCAGCGGATCGGGCTTTCGGCCGCCATCAATATTTGTAGTCCATTACCCTGGCGTTCATCTGGCCGTTGTCGGCATAGACCATGTACTGAGAAACCGATTTGCGGTAAACAAGAAAACTTTCGACGATGCGCCTGACCAGTTCATCGGAATGGTTGCGCAGATCATCTATTACCTCACCGGCGGCATTGCCCATGGCAATAATGACATCGTCGGGCAGCTTTCGCACCTGCACTCCCTGTTCGGCCACCATTTGCTGCAGAGCAAGGGCGTGTTTGGTGGTGTATTCGGTCCAGACAGGATTGTAGAGACTCTCGCAGGCAAAGGCGACCGCCTGCTGCAGATCGGCCGGCAGCCTGTCGTAGGCCTTTTTGTTCACGGCGCACTCTTCCGCCGAGGAAGGCTCGCCGACGCCCGGCCAATAATAATATTTTGCCACCTGGTAATAGCCCAGGGCCGAATCGGTCCACGGACCGATGAACTCACCGGCATCGAGAGCACCGGACTGCAGGGCCTGGAAAAGCTCTCTGCCTCCCATTGCCTGAACCGCCATCCCTAATTTTGCACACATTTCCGAGGCCAGTCCGGTGGAGCGAAAACGCAGCCCCTTGAAATCCTCCGCCGATTGTATCTCCTCGCGGAACCAGCCGGCCCACTGCGGCCCGGAGTTACCACAGAGAAACGGCTTGAGATCGAAACGGGCATACATCTCGTCATACAGCGCCTGGCCACCGCCGTGAATCATCCAGCCGTGCTGTTCGTCGGCGCGGAGGCCGAAGGGTTGGGAACCAAAGAGCAGAAACCCCTTCGATTTCGAGCCCCAGTAAGCAGGAACGGCATGATACAAATCGGCAGTCCCCTCGGAAACGGCGTCAAAAACGCCTCTGCCCGGTACAAGTTCGCCGGCGGCATAGAGTTTCACCTCAATGCGGCCGCCGGACAATGCCGTTATCCTGTCGGCGAGCATCTGGGCGGCAACTCCAGGACCCGGCAGATTCTTGGGCCAGGCGGTCACCATATTCCATCTGATCGTGTCCTTGGCAAAGGCGGGAGCGACAAGGGGAGAGCTTAATGCAGCCGTTGTCAAGGCCGCCGTTCCGGCGGTTTTCAGAAATCCTCTTCGGTCCATGTGTTCCTCCTTTCTGTTGATGAAATGTTCGGGTTAGCTCGGATATTTCACGAGTTGAGATGTAATTCCGGTGTTCTGCATAAACCATGTATTCCATACGCTTGGCAGGATGCTTGTGCTGCTCCAGTGTCGGAGCAAACCATGCCTGCAGCAAGGCTGCGAAACGACGTTCAGAGTTCTATCTCATCGAGTATCGCCAGGACCTCCCGGCATTTTTCCTCGGCGCGGGCCACAATCTCTTGTGCTTCAGCGAGAATTGCCTGACGAAATTCCTCGTCATCTATATCGACCATGTTGATCAGGACATTCTGATAGGCGCCCCAGATGCCGGTCTCCAGGGAGCGGGCGCCTACCTGGGTATCGGATTTGGAGGCGGGGTTGCCAAAGCGGGCCAATTCCAGAAAAGCCTCCCAGGCCGCATCACCCAGAC